>PLMI01000172.1 GCA_003142435.1 Coxiellaceae bacterium
GTTGAATAATTCATATTTTCTGCTTTTTTGATTTGGTAGCCGCAAGCTTTAGCTTGCGTTTTAATATAACGCGGACTAAAGTCCGCGGCTACCTTAATATAAAAGTATAATAAATTAGAATCAAAAACGGGCAAAAGTGATTTGTTCAACAACGCCTATTAAATGACTTCACATAAGAAATACACCTTACCAACCATATGACACCCTTAACCATTTATCATTCCGACAAAATTATTCTGGAATGACAATATTTGCTGATCGCTATTTATTCAACAATACCTATTAAATAAGGTCAATAGAAAAATTATAGCTAAATTTCTCATTAATGCCAAAAGCCATTTAACTATTTTTTAATAAAAATAGCATATACTACAATTTATATGCCAAAAGACAATACCTCACTTTTTAAACTCTGCGAATTTTTACGGGCCAATACAGAACCAGAACACAAAGCTAGCGAAACTCCTCGCGTCGCTGGAGACATAAGCTTAGACATGGATAAAAAACGCCTTCTTAGCGGAAGTGAAGATTGTTTTAATGTTCCAATTACAGAAACGGCAACAGCTTTTAAAAAAACACTAATTTTAACCGACTGGTGGTTGAAATTTTTATCAAATATTGATGATTATCAAAGAATTATTCAACAATTGCTTGAAGATGGATTTGATATTTATGCAAGAGTTGTCAATGACTGCAACGAAATCGAGTATATCAAATTAGATACAAGTATTCTAAGTTACCAATACATCCACAAAATAGTACCTGCGACACAAAAAGAAATTTTAGAAGAAGTTACTGGTGGCGCAATTCCTAATTCAACTGCCGATAATACATTCATCCTCGACCATTTTGCATTAAAAAGAATACTAAGAATCAAAGAAGGAAACATCGATAACGAAGGTTTTTTAGAATTAGACTTTGATGAATATTTGAAGCTTCCTAAAGAACAACGAGATTTTTTGTTAAATTCAATTGGCCAACAAAAACTGGTAATTACCCTAAAGCGTGACTATTTATTAAGGGATGAAATCGTTGAACTACGAAAAATGGCCAAAAACATTTATGGATTAAGATCGACTTGTGATAAAGGAATCATAGATATTTTCAATGCTATCCCTGAATTACTGGCACAAATACAAATTTTCGATTGTCCTTTTACTTCTAGAGAATTTAGCTCACAAGCTTCTAGTATTCTCAATATAATTTTACAACAAGGAAATATTAGTGAATTAACTATTTTATCTGAAAATTACGGCTTGTTATCAAAACATAAACCTCTAACAACTCTCAAGGCATTAACTATAGATCCTAAATATAATCATGGTGACATTTCCCTTAATCAATTAGAGGAATTACCACTCATTTGCCCAAATTTAGCTCAGCTTAAAATTCAATGCGAATTAAAAGATTCTCAAGAATGCGAAATATCTCCAACGCTAAAACGATTTCTAAAACAATTGTCCGTGATAGATTTATCAAAATTGGATTCATCTACTTTCTACTCCCCAGATACACTACTTGTAAGAAAACTTTTAAATAGCTTTGATGGCTCAACCAATTTATTGCAATTAGATATTCCTCACATTTTTATAAGCGAAATTACAAATGTTGAATTACATTTGCCAAATCTGCAAGAACTCAGCTGTGAAGGCATCGCCACCGATTGGTTAAAAAAACTCCTGGCCCGTTCAAAAAATTTAACAGTATTAAAGAGCGACTTCCTTTTCCTTGAAAGTAATGAAACTGAAATTAATGATCAGGAAGCTTCTAGTTTAATGGTAGTAAAGAGTGGAGCACATTGCGCATATATGAGCCAAATTTACTCATTTACACTTATTTTGCAAAATTTAAGATACTTATATGATGTGATGAGTCTCCCCCCATGTAAAATACCAAAACTGAAAACGTTATGGTCTGATTTTTTATATGCAAAAGAAGGTGATCTTTATTTCCCTGAATTAGAAACGTTAATAGCCAGAGGTCCTGAAGATTGGCTTATAGAACTCATTCTAAAATGTCCCAAATTAAAAAAAATCGATATTTATCTTAAGGAATGCAACTTTAAAGAAAAATCACCAGAAGAAATCAAACTTTCATACATTCATATTTTAAATGCTATAGTCAGCGCCAAATTGCCTTTACGGCAATTTTTTGGAATTCGAGTTGCTGACGCGAACTTTTTAATATGTTTAAAGGACATACCCACTCTTGATGTAGTAAGCATTGACAAAATAGACTCAACATCATTCTGTGAACACAAAAATTCTGATGTCAGATTACCAATACGCCAACTTTTTATTGGTAGTCCAATTGACTTGCCATGTTTAGAATGGATTGTAAGTATTTCACCCAACTTAGCTGAAGTCCATGTCAACAATACTATTTCACCTCAAGCGATAGAGCTTAGAGAAAAATATCCCAACATCAAATTTTATTTTGGCAATTGCACACCTTGCCAGCAACCGAATTTAAATCCACCTGCGGCCCCTGATCCGCCTGGAATAGAGTTATCAGATCTAACTGCCCCATATAAAAAGATAGCAAAAATTACTAGTTTCTCTCCCTCACGAATAAAAGAGTTTAAACTCATTATCCTTTTTCCTGGTGATGAAGTTATTAAGGCTGATTTCTACCGAACCGGCGTTGCCTATCCAACAGAGGATGAAAATGGCGATATCAAATTTGTCGAATGTAAAGAAGAAGATTTTGAGGAAGAGACTGGATCTTTTCCAGAACCTCCACCAGGCTTTCTTCAAAAAACAAGCGAACCAATTCCATTACGAGCCAATGAGTGGACAAAATTAATATCAGGTTCTCCTAGTGACGTTCTTACCAATATTATATGCGTAAATAAAGATGGCCAACCTGTTAAATTTCACCGCTTCCCTAACAAAAAATCTAATTTATATGGAATCGTTGCTGATGAAGATTGTTTTTTCAAAATTACTCTTGCGTATGACAAGCAAGATCTTGCACAAACTAAGCCTGATCTAAGTTTATACAATATAGATTTTATCTTTGAACTAACTAAAATTTTCCAGCAAAATGATAATTTTCAATCATTCAAGAGCGCATTATTAAAGTTACAAGACCGACTAAAGCTCGATAGCAAAACTATAATCAATACCCTCATGCGGTATTTTATAAAACAAGGAGATAAAGAAGTTGTAGATATTACTAACTCACCCTCTAATTATGCATCTTTAAAACAATATTTTGAAAAAGGCGGGTCTTGCCGTGATCGCGCTAAAGTATTTGCAATGATTACATATGCCTTAGGATTGCAGTCTCGTGCTGCCTCAAATGGTGCTCACCAATTTCCCGAGGTAAAACAAGAAAATGGACGCTATAAATCATACCAAGCAGGCGGAGCTTCAAATTGCAAAATCACAAAACTTTATTTACACGATGGCATACCTTGCCAGCAACCGAATTTAAATCCACCTGCTGCCCCTGATCCACCTGGAATAGAGTTATCAGATCTAACTACCCCATATAAAAAGATAGCAGAAATTACTAGTTTCTCTCCCACAGAAATAACAGAGCTTAAACTCATTACTTTTTTTCGTGGTGAGAAAGTTAAAAGGACTGATTTCTACCGAACCGGCGTTGCCTATGCAACAGAGGATGAAAATGGCGATATCCAATTTGTCGAACGCAAAGAAGAAGATTTTGAGGAA
>PLMI01000170.1 GCA_003142435.1 Coxiellaceae bacterium
AAAAGGGTTTTCTACTATTTTAACTACGATAAGAGAACGAACTTTTTCTTGCGAATTTTTTAATTCGTGTTTTAGTTACCATCCAATGGCTCTTGACCCTGAGCGTCTTGAAAGAGAATTAAAAGTAAGAGCCCAAGTAACTTCTACTATCAATGAGCATAAAGAAAAAACCGTAATACCTTTAGCTGCTTCGCGAAGCAGTGAAGAAATAAAGCCTAAACTAGATGTGAAAGAGTTATTAGAGTTAGAATTACAAGAACCAGGTCAGTCCGCTTACTCTCAATTGAAACTGTTAGTAGAGTTAAAATTACTAGAACCAAGTGCTGACCAAAAAAACCAAGGTGAAATCTTGTATAAATTTTTACGTTATATTTGCAGTAATATCCGAAACAATTTACCTAATCCTGTGTATCTTGCTTTAGGTAGTATGCAATGTGATTACAGATTTAGTTTATTTAATCAGCAAAGTCGTGCACAAGTGTTTAGAGTGGCAAATGAAATATATGAGCATACAGAAGGTGGAAAAAATAAACAGCCTTTAACTTTAAAATTATAAGGTTTTTTTCTAATAAGTTTTGGCGCATTACTGTTTGCGCAATGCTTCAAAAATTGTACCAATTGCTCCTTCCGTTAACTTGCACTAAATCTATGTCTCCAGAATAACGAGCTGCTGGTTTAATAAATAATTTATGCAATGCCGTGCCGCCACGAAAAGCTAAAGATTTTGATAACAATGGATTAGAAAAAATTTCAACAAGCGCGCGTGATAAAATTAAATCTTGCTCTACTTGCGCATCGGTTGACCACGGAGCAAAAGTGCGCCATTCGGTAAAAACATACTCTCTTCGCATTGCTTCACACATTTCTACAAAAGCACGCGACCATGATAGTTCTGAAAAATTTTGATTATGTATGTCAACTAACTGATAGGATTTTTCCAATGCCATATTTTTAACCTGCGAAAATTTAATATCTAATGATTATATTAAGTAACTTAATAATTATGCGTTGTTTATATGTTTATATTTTGCACTTATGTTTAAGAAGTATATCAGTATTTTATTAAGAAATTATTAAATGCTATGGTTTTACGTGAGGAAAATTCATTAAGAGAGTTTTGCATTCTAAAACTAGAATATTTTTTATTTTACTGCTATACTATAATTTTATAGAAGGTTAGCTAAGGGTGGAAAAATTTAAAAAAATTAGGTGGGTTGGTTCTTCTCGCGAAGACCTAAAAGAATTTCCTGCTACTGCCCAAGATCGCATAGGCTATGGCTTATATGAAGCGCAATTGGGTGTTTTTCCTCACCATGCTAAGCCCCTCAAAGGGTTTAATGGAGTATTTGAAATTGTATGCGATTTTGATAGAAACACATATCGCACAGTATATGCAACCAAACTTGGCGATCATATTTATGTGCTCCATGCTTTTCAAAAAAAATCGATTATTGGAATTAAAACCCCTAAGCATGAAATTGAATTAATAAAAATTAGGTTGCAGACAGCTAAATTAATTGCTACAGGTGAACTATGAACGCGATAAAAAAACATCAACATAACATTACTTGGGAAGAAGGAAGCGAAAACGTTTTTGCTGATTTGGGTATGCTTGATGCAGAAGAAAAGTTGGTCAAAGCTAAGCTTGCATTCAAAATAAATGAGATATTAGATAAAAAAAAGCTAAAACAAAAACAAGCAGCTGAGCTATTAAATATAGATCAATCAAAAATTTCATTGCTTCATTGTGGACATTTAAAAGATTTTTCAGTTGAGCGTCTTGCATACTTTTTGACACTGCTTTCTCAAGATGTAGATATAATTATAAAAAAAACTCACAAAAAATCAGGTCATGGTACTTTACGAGTTGTTTATGCTAAGAACTAAAAGCAAAACACGATGTTTAAAGCTTCGATGCAAATGAAGAACTCCTGCATATGCGAGGATAAACTTCGGTGAGAATCCGGACTTTTTAATTATGGATTCCCGACAAAGTCATTCGGGGATGACAAATAATTATGCCTTTCTGTACACAAAGATCATTTATTCAACAAGATCTCGTACAAAAATTTAGCTTTGTATAAATTTAATGAAATCAATGTGTTACTGAAGAAAATAGGAGAGTAATTTGTAATGCTAAATGATTACGTAATTTTAATACTTTACGGATCATAATAATAAATATTTATTTCCATTATTGTTTTTTGATGATTTTTTATATATCATAAAAAATTATTAGTAACTAACATTAGTTAACAAGGAGTTTTTATATGAAAAAAATAATAAACTGTTTTTTTATATTTTTATTTTCATCTATGATTTTTGGATGTGCAACTATCACTCACAAAACTAAGCAACCTGTACAAGTTAATTCAGATGTTCCAGGTGCGGTTGCTACTGTTCATGGGCAAGCGAAAACGACCCCCGCAACTTTTTATTTAAAAGGTAGCTCCGATGGTTATGATGTAACTTTGAATAAAGAAGGCTATAAGCCAGCGGTGAGTCATATAGATAGTTCATTTAGAGGATGGTCAGCGATTGGCGGCAATATTTTATGGTTAGTACCTGGAATAATTGTTGATGTTTGCACGGGATCTGCTTATGAACTGGATAAGCAATTGGATGTGAAAATGAGCAGCGAAGTAGCAGTAGGAGAAGAGAAGGGCGCAGATCTCGACTTGGGACATACTACTGTAATAAGTGAAAACGGGTCGAATCTCGACTTAGGACGTACTGGAAGCAATTAATTAACGTAGACTGTTCCCGCTTCTTCTATTTTTAGCGTCTTATCTCGAAAAATAACGCTTTTAACTCGCTGATAAATCTTAGGTATTCCAACGCGCGTAGCATCAAGAAAATATTGCAGCAAACTTTGCACAGTTTGATTCGTTAACTCATACGCCAAACGCCAAATATATCTCCATGGCGCGAGGTTTGTTATTTCGTATACGATTGGAAACCACAATTGTTCCCACATTAACATTGTAATATTCCGTAACTATCTAAATAATATCTCTCATTGCAGGTAAAGCCAAATTGCTTATCTGAATTTGTTCAGGTATATCTACATTTTTCACACAGCTTTATAACGACAAATGTACCAAGTTGAGATTTGTCTCCACAGTTTAAAAACCGTGTCCGAAAAAGTGTTGATACATTAGATATGCTTGATATAATACAAAGTAAGATTAATTTGAAAGAAATTAAATTATGCTAAACCTGATTTTTCTTTTACTCATTGTTTCTATTGTCGCCGGTGTCTTAGGTTTTACTGGCATAGCAATACAAGTAGCAGGGATTGCAAAAATACTTTTCTTCATTTTTCTAGTGTTATTAGTCATTTCACTGTTTGTGCATATCTTAAGAAGATCTAAGTAAAATAGTTTTAATTTTAAATGGAGGTTTTGATGAAGGCTATTACAAGCATCGTTGTTGGAATTCTTTTGATTATCGCAGGTATTTCAGTTCTTGCCTATCAAGGCTTTTCTTATACTAAACAAGAAAAAATTATGCAAATAGGCAGTGTTCAAGTTACTGCTGATACCCAAAAAACGGTTTATTTGCCTCCAGTGTTAGGCTGCTTGTCTCTTGTCGCTGGTGTGGCACTGGTATTTATTGGAAGAAGATATAGGAAATAACAGTTCATAAAAGCACAAAGAAATTGACAAGATAAAATAAAAAACACCATTAAAAAATCTTGCCAAGGATCCATGGCATTAAACTGGATCGCACAGTGGCGTTGAGCGTAACATTTTTTTATTGGTGCAGATACAGAAGATAAGTGTTTTTTGTATTTGCCTGTTTTTCTAATCCATGTATTTTTTTTATATATAAGGAGGTAATATGTCATTAGGCGCTATTTTAATTATTATTTTTGTACTCGTTTTAGTCGGAGTGATTCCTGTCTGGCCCCACAGTAGAAATTGGGGATATTATCCAAGTGGAGGAGTTGGTTTGTTATTGTTGATAATATTAATATTGCTATTAATGCGTGTAATCTGATTTCTACATAAATACTAAATTAAATTGATGTAGATGTTCCTCTTCTTTTTTTAGCACCTTATAGAGAACCATAACGGTTTTGGCTTGCTGATAAATATTAGATATTTCAATGCGCCTTGCGTCGGGAAAATATTGCAGCAAACTTTGCGAAGTTTGATTCGTTAACTCATACGCCAAATATATCGCTATGGCTAGTGACTTTCTGGTTTTAATCGATACATTTCAGGATGTTGTTATTTGAGCCGGTGTGCTGGAAGTGTCTTGTTGTAATTTCTTTAGCAAATCTTCTTAGGTCGAAACTTTTACAAATAAAATAAGATGTAAAAGGCACGCTTGCGCATGCCTTCCATATTTTCCATAAAATACAACTATTCTGAAGGATCTTCATTACTAGAGCATGCAAATATTGGTACCGCTGCCGAACTTGGGGCATTGATCGCTGCTGTGTCTCCTTTATCCCTTTGGTAATGAAATGTAGCACCAGGATATGATATGACAGCTTGCTCTGAAGTAAGTGGTGTATATGGAGTGATGCTAGAATGTTCGACACCATTAGAAGTTGCTTCTTCCGGAACAAAAGTTACGTCTCGTCCAACTAAAGTATTAAAAAAAGAATAATCAACAATGGTCGGATTTCTTTTTTCTAGCTCTAAAATTTCTTTTAGCTCTGTAACAATCTCAGTTGCACTTGGCCTTTCATTAGCGTCTTGACGCCAACATTTTTTTATAAGAATAAGCAATCTTTGTTGACTTGGTGAGCACATAGGAATTTCTGGGCACTCTGGTCTCTTGCCTTTACTATAGAGTACCTCTAGGTAGTGTTTGGCATTTTCTGCTGTACCCAATCTTCCATTATTTAGGTATAGTGTTTCCAGGTACATGACATTCCACGAGAGAATACCAAAAGAAAATATATCAGTTTTTGCTGTCATTCCCTTATCAATTAGGCTTTCTGGCGCTGCATAACTGACATCACCGAGTATTAAAGTTTTGGTTTTCGCATGACCATTTTCATCTTGCAATCGTGCTGTTCCATAATCACCAATCTTTACTACTATGTGGTCTCCTTCACTTTTTAACAAAATATTATCTGGTTTTAAATCACTATAAACAACTTTATTAGCATGTAAGAACTCCAAACCTTTGGCTATCTCAAGTAAAAATTCTAGTATTTTTTCATAACTTATCGATTTATCACGTAAACTTGCTTTTAAATATTGCGATAGATTTCCTTTATCGCAGTATTCCATTACAATACCAGTTGGAATATTACCGGTTGCATAAATACCTAATACTTCTACTAAATGAGGGCACTGAGGTAATGGTAAAATATCGCTAAGTTCTTTAAGTATATGGCTTCCAGTATCGCCACCATATCTACCATTATTTAACAAAAATTTTACTGCTACTGGACGACCACCATCTAGACAGTGATATAATTTTACGCTACTAAAATTCCCACACCCTAAGCTTGTAGGTGTTGCGACTAAGTCATCTGCCCGAAAAACTTTCACAGGGATAGGGGGGAGCTTTTGTAGTAAATCTTGTAATGTTAATTGAGATTCCAATTTTTGTTCTGCACGGCATTCAGAGGAAGGTACAGGCGCTGTATAATAGCCATGACTATTAGGTTTAGCATTACCAGAAGCATCTGCGGTATTATTTAAACTAAGGGGATTAAGTGACATTGATTTCTCCAAATTTTAGTTTTTATTATTTTTTATTGAAGTACAAACGTTATTATTATTTTGTCTCTTTTTGCTATTATACAACAACTTGCCTCAATTCACCTAACTTTTGAGGGGGCTGAAATGGGCAAAAAGGGAATAATAAAATTTTTGCAGAAATGTTGTGATTTTTTGTAACTTAGTTACCCGGGAGTGTCCCATGAGGTGATTTAAAAGAGGTGGGTGGTGAAAAAAATTCCTTATAAATCATGGTGCCGGCGAGGTGAATCGAACACCCGACCTACTGATTACGAATCAGTTGCTCTACCAACTGAGC
>PLMI01000145.1 GCA_003142435.1 Coxiellaceae bacterium
AAAATTACGAAGTTGTTCGTAAGCAAGTAAGAGCTGCAGAACAATCAGGCAGAGAACCAGAAAAAGTTCGTTATCTAGATCATAAAGGCATACGAACAATTGCTACTGGTTTTAATTTAGAAAGATCGGATTCGCGAAAAATTTGTCAAAATTTAGGAATTGATTTTGATGCTATTAACCCGGCAGATTGGAATAGGGTACCCGCATCGCTTACAGTTAAACAAGCTCAAGATCTGGAAAATTATGTTATTTGTGAAGCCGCTAAAATTTGCGTTAACAAGATTGATCAAGCACATTTTGATAAACTTACGCCTGAGCAACAGGCTTCTTTAATTTCAGTCGCATTTACTCCTAAAATAGTAGGACCACAATTAATATCTTATATTCAAAGTGATCATTTCGAGTTAGCTGCAGATGAGATTCAATATCGTTCTAATGGTGGTAAAAATAAAGGCATTCAAAATAGAAGGAACCAAGAAGCCGCATTGTTTCGATTAGGAATGCAACCTACTCATGCAACAGATATCACACCAGCTAGCGCATTTACTCCTCCACCCATGCCCACAACTATGGAAATGATTGGAAATTTTATACAAAACCATGTCACAGTAAGTTTTCGCATCCAAAGACCAAAACTAATGCTGCCAGAAGAAATAAAATGTTTTCTGGATTTTCAACAAGAATTTTTAAATTGTAAACAAGCTATAGAAAATGGTAAAAATCCTGATATTGCCATCTTTGAAGGATTGTATAAACAATGCCATGCTATAATAATGGCAGGTGGTTATGGTCTACATACTTTTGATCCTGCGCTTTTTGCCGGTGCAGATGAAGTTACAGTCTATGGAGCTAGATTTTTTGCGGCTTTTTATGGCAAAAACACAGTAACGCTCCAAGAACGCTTAAATCGTGTTGATGAATATAAACACTTACTAGATGAGTCTAAAAAAGCCCTAGTTTCTCTTGTCGTAAATAGTGGACATCTTCCAACTAAGCAGGGAAGAAAAGGGTCTCGCTGCACATGTTTACCACCTAGACCAGGTCCTGTAAAAAGGGTACATGACTATGTGCGTTTAGAACTAAAAAATGGATGTGGGGAGCCTCTTTATTCTGGTGAATTGAGGGAATGTGGTGGCCAATCTGCTGCAGTTCAGGAAGTACAGGGTTTATTTAAGACTAATATTACTTGGCCTACTACACAAATAGCTGTGGCAGAATTAATGCGCATTCAGGAACAGCATAACCTAGCTTTTTTTCTTAGTACCAGTTGGCTTGATGCAATGTGTCATTTAGGGGAATCTATAAATGTAGCAGCTATAGCACAGGAGATACCTGATAAACCCACACCATCGTCAGCTTGGCATGCATGCTGCAAACATGGTACTACTTTTTGGTTAGGACGAGTCTGTGCAACGAAAGAAGACGCAGAAAAGGAACTGCTCGATTCCGAACACCATGGACATAAAGAGGGAAGAGTTACTCCGATTCCTGCGCCAGATTAAGCGTGATAACAATAATCACGCTCAAATCCAAGAATGTTCTCATGTAAAATATGCCTGTAACCGCCCTACAATTCGAAAAGCAATCTAGAAAACTTAACAAAGCATTGTTGCTTATATTAGGTCTTTCTGGATTGCTTCGCCCGCAAGCTCGTTCGCAGTGATAGTGTTAGCCCTTAACCTTTTTCCTGCCAAATTGAAAGGGGGCAAGTCTTGAATCATGAATTTGCCAGTAAGTCATCTCAAAGTTGTTTCATAATTCAAGACTTGCCCCCTTGATTTAGGAACTTATTAGAGGGCTGCTATAATTCAGCTACGCCTTGTAGCTGCTCTAATATAGTCAAAGGTATCCTGATTTTGCGCTCTGCTACTGGCACTTGTTGTTCTTTTATTAATGCGCGCAAAATATTGCGTCCATCAAATTCAGAACGTATAGTTAAAGCATCATAATGGTTAATGCCATTGTAATAGACAAATATAGGATCAGCTAAAACATCGCCAGTAGGACTAAAAAAAGCTTTATCAGTAAGAATATCAGGGTTTAGTATTTGGCTATCAGGACCTATTATAATTATTGGTCTATTGAAAATACGTCCTAATGCTTCAATTTCTGGTTGCTCTGCATCAGAATTAATTTTAACTCTAGCAACATATGTGTTGAACTCTTCCTCGCTAATATGAGGAACAAATTGCCTAAGTGCTCCTGATTGATCTTCAAGTCCTTCTCCCGCCAAGGCTCGTAATTGTTCTTTATCTAAACCGCAATATAACGCCAGAGCGTAATAGAAGCAGCTTCCATCTCCTTCAACTCGCTGATAACTTAGTCCTTCTAGCGCTCCCGATAAGTTAATTCCCTCGGGGAGGCGATTTGGTATTTCCAAGCCAGGGGTTGTGGTAAATAAAGGTTGCCCAACATATCTGGAAACCGGTTGTCCAAAAAACGCGATTTGTGATGGAAAAACGCGTTTCATCGTAGCAGCTTCTGCTACACATTTTATTATTTTTTTTTCAAGATCGCTAACTTCGAAAGGTTTTGTGATTAAATCGTTCATGCCTGCTCTTTGTGTCTTCATTCTATATTCATCACTTGCGTGGCCTGTAAGAGCAATGATAGGAATAGGAATATAATAGCTAGGCTTTTCGCGTTCTTTAGCTCGAATATTTTTGGTTGCTTCAAAACCGTCCATGATTGGCATTTGAATATCCATTAAAATGAGATCAAAACGAGTGTCTTCATGCATACCTGCAAAAGCATCAACAGCTTCTTTACCATTATTAGCAGTCTTATATTGGTAGCCTCTCTTTGATAGATATCTTGCTAAAACCAATCGATTTGAACTGTCGTCATCAACTACTAAAATATTTAATTTAGTTTTTGGTAGTGGAAGTGGAACTGCCGTTGATATTTTTAATCCTTTTTCCTCAGCTAACTCTTGTGGTTTCTCTTCTGGATTTACAGTATGGAATTTGATAGTAAATGAAATTTTCGTTCCTTTTCCTTTTTCGCTGTCAACTTTAATGCTTCCCTTCATAAGGTCAATTAGTTCTTTGCAAATAACTAAGCCGAGCCCCGAACCACCATACTCTTGTTCTGTTTTTCGTCCTACTTGTTCAAAACGATTAAACAGTCTTGCTTGCTCTTCCATGCTCATACCAATACCATAGTCTTTGACAGCAAATTCTAATTCTGTTTCTTCGTTTTGGTGTATCGGTGTTAAATATAAACAAATTGTTCCCTCAAGCGGACTGAATTTAATAGCGTTAGATAGAAGGTTGACGAGAATTTGCTTTAGGCGATATGGATCTGCTTTAATGTATATCTTTTGTTCAGGCAAATTAGTATAAATAGGAAGCTTTTTTTGTTCTATAAGGGATCTAAGCAGTGCAATTGCTTCATGGATAATTTTTTTAGGGTCGCACTCTACTTCTTCTAAACTTATTTTACCTGCTTCGAGTTTGGAAATTTGCAAAACATTGTCTAGCAAAGCTTTTAGATAAATTACACACTTATCAATTTCGTTAATATTTTCTTCAAACTCAGCAATATTTTTTCTAAACTCAGTTAGAATTTCATTAATTTTTTTTGCTAATATTTCATTAAAAGTCTGTTGTTTGAGGGTATCAAGGAGCGAATCCATCGATTTAAGCATCATCTTTGAAAGACTAACATTTCCATAAATGGCATTTGCAGGATTCCTCAACTCATGGCATAAAGTATCGATAAAGCCTTCCATTTTTTTTCGATAATCAGCAGCTTGTTGAAGAAGGACGTTTTGTTTTTCCGCTAATCGTGCAGCAATTAACTTACTTTTCGTAACATCAGTGATAGTTCCAACATAACTTGCAATTTGTCCTTTAGTATCTTTTGAGGCTATAAATTCTATCTGAGCATAAACTGTTGTGTCGTCAGGGCGCAAAAATCGAAACTCATATTTAAAATATTCTTTTTTCCTTGAGATACTTCTTTGCAAGTGCTTGACAATATGTTGACGATCTTCTGGGTGAATAGTTAATTGCCATTCTTCATAAGTATGTTTATCTTGAGGCAAACCTAAAATCTGACTAGCCTTAGGATTCATGTAAACTAAGTTACCCTCGATATCTATATGAACAATACCAGAAGGTGAGATATTTGTTAAAAGTTGAAAGTCTGTTTCAGTAGCTTGCAATTGGCTAACGGTTCGTTTAGGCTCTTCAATCTGCAAGTGTCTTTCCTCAGCTTTTTCTAATTCTTTTTGACGTGTAATATCAACAACTGTACCTATATAACCGATCACGTTATTTGTATTTAAATCTCTTTCTGGTGAGAGTTGGAGTAGCAACCATCTTTCCTGATTACCATTGACTAAAATACGAAATTCATATTCACATTTATTTTGGGTTTCAGACTTTTTATATGTTCGAAGGGTTTTAGCTAAGCTATGATGGTCATCAGGATGTGCAAAAGATGTCCATTCTTTGTCCTTTATTTTATCTAGTGAAAGCCCAGTTATTTCTTCCCATTTAGAGTTTACCTGTAAGCATCGATCGTTTAAATCGGTATAAAATACTCCTACTGGAAGCATCTTCAATAATGAATTATGGTGGTCACCTACAGCATTGGCTAAATTTTCAGCGTCTTTAGCCTTTTTTTCCTGTACATGTATAGCTGCTTCTATTTCAGCCATTCTATTTCGTTCGAGTACAAATTTTGTAACGTCTTCGACATATTGTACGATAAAGGAAAGTTCTCCTTTCTCATCAAGTATCGGAGTATTGGTAATGTTCCAATAATGAACATCAAATTCTCCTTGAATGTCAGGTTTAGGAATATCGTATCTTAAAGTGGGCATTTCATCCTGTTGGTGGTTTTGCACTACTCTTTGTAACGATGCTCGGAAATTTCTGGTTCCTTCTGCTTCTCGATTCGCTGGGTCTTCTGGAAAAATTACAAATAAACTTTTACTTATAATATTTCCCCTTGTTTTCATAGTGACCCGTAAATAAGCATCATTGACACCGAAAATGGTAAATTGAGCATCGGGTTTTAAAATGAGAAATGGAGTAGGAACTGTTTGAAATATCGCTTGAGTTGGAAGTTCGGGAAAAGGATTATTTTTTTTTGAGTCTTTGCCACCCAAGTGCAGACTTTTTTTCATAAGTCTCTCCTATGTTAGGTTGATAGAAGAAAACAAGATAAAATTTGCTTAAAATCGGGTTGTTTTTATTATATTAATTTTAAAACGTGATAATATTTTTCGATTAAATATAATTTAATAATAGTATATATAAATACTTTTTGCTTACTAAAATGTAAAAATTTTAGTGGCGATTAAAACCACTATCGCAATGCATTGAAATATAAATACTTTAGTCGTTGGCTTTATTTTTGTTGCCCCCAAAGTTGCTCCCGGTTTTTTGAAGTGAGCTATAGGTAGTAAAATACTCAACAGTACTACATTTTTATAACACATAGGGAATGATCTGTAACGGTTTTTGTACGAGTTATTATTATGCTTGTTTTAATTGCACAAGGAACGAGATTAATTAATAATGGTTTGTACTTTTTTGAATGTTAAAATTTTAATAATCTTTGTGAGACCTTTGTGCTTTTTGCCCAGACTTGACACTGTTATCTTATTCTTTTCTGTCAAGAAAAATATAATTAACTTTTACGCTAGAACCACTTTTAATTCGGCTCTTTTATTTGGTAATATTTAGCTACTATAATTTAATGTGTTTAAGTTATCCTTAAGCTAAATTATATATACTTATCTTCTATAGTTTATTTGCATTATGAAGTAAGCAAAATAAATATAACAAAAATTGTAAATTATAAATATAAACAAAAAAGAGGAATATTTTATGTTGCCAGTAATAGATCGTGCTCGGGTAAAAAATCGTTATCCAGAATTAACACTAGCCCCAAATCAGGAATTATTTCCCTATTTAAAATCTACAGTGAAAATTGCGCAAGACCCAGATCGTACGATCGATACACTGGCGCCAGAGTTAATGTTAAGAGTGTTTGAACTTATTGGAGTTCCAGAACATATAATTTTGTCACCAAACATACTATTTTTGTCTTCCCCAAGGAGAGGTTTAGATGTTGTCGACGGTGCTAGTATTGAAGGGAGATTCGAATTACTATTTAACATATTATCATCAGCAAACGGCGATGTTAAACGGGTGGTTGTTAATTGTCGCAAAGGATATGTTGAAGGAAGGCATTATTTAACTGTTTGTCTAGATCGTTCAGATGCTGGTCCTTCAAGTTGGGATATTACTGTATTTAATCCGGCAATGTTGGATGGAAATGGAGCAACTTGTTTTGAAGCGAGTGAATTAAGACAATTATTTGAAAATCAAGCCAAAGATTATAATTCTAGAGGTTCTGGAGAAAAAATCAGCTTTAATCTGATTATTTACCAATTATCTTGGGGATTATATAAACAATCTAGCAATACAGCGTGTGGTATAGCTATGTGGCTAAATACTCAAAGTTTATTAGATCAGCATTTACCAGGCTATGCAGGAAAATGGAATGATTTTAATACTCTTCCATATCAAGATATGTGGATGCGCGAACGATATCTACAGGCCTACTATGCTGCTTTATTGCATTCATATGCTGCAGGAAACATGCGAAAAGAAGGATGTCCTGTCAATGTTCAAGAAGGAAATCGCACATTAGTGCTAGAAAATGAACATCCTTGGGCAATGTTATATAAAGACAGCGCTGATCGACCAATAGATGTTGATATTTCATGGCGAGTATTCCCTCCTAGGCCACAAAATCAAGTTGAAGAATTATCTCAGTTACCACAATTACCGCCCTTATCGCCTGAATGGAAAGAATTAGCAAATAGTCGAGCTGCAGCGGTGGCTGTGACACATGTTGATAATTTCCCAACAAGAAACCGAGTGTCTAAAGTTGGTGATGTAAAGGGAAGTAGTGGTTATGCTCCATCTAGTACAGCTGCGTCCAGCTCTAGCGCTGTGTTACCTATGTTACAGCCACAACCATTACTACTTTCGTCCGGAATTATTCGAGAATGCATCAACACGGGCTTACTTACGAATTTATTGAAAAATCCTGAATATAAAAAATATTCTGAGGCACTTAAACAATTATTTGCTGATATGTGTAGCTATGTTTATGAAAGATTTTCATCTACAACGTTTGTCTACAGTGCTAAGGATATGGACGGTTTTTTTGGTTATTGGATGAATGTAGGTGGCGAAGACTTAGGAAATAAAATGAGTGCTCGCGAAGATGTTTTAAGGCAATGTGCGAGTGGAAAATATAATAGTATTCTTGATGGTAAATCAAAAGATAGTACGACGGGAACTCCATGTAAAGTTTCTAGGGATATTTTTGATTCACTATTTAAAGCAAGAGATGTTGCCTCGTCTGGTCCAAGGATTATTCAGCCATCATCTAAACCCTTACCGTCACAAGCTCCACACGCAGTAATGTTTAGTAAATCTCCTGTTCCTGCAACGCCGTCAGCGCAGCCTTTAGATGACAAGGAGATAACTATAAAACTTAATGGCGGCATAGTAAAAGAAAGATTAGGTGCTTTAGACCGTAATACTTCAGATGATAATTCTCTGAGGG
>PLMI01000167.1 GCA_003142435.1 Coxiellaceae bacterium
AACCTCCTCATCCTGAAAAATTTTAGCTCTCTCAGAATCTAGCTTAGAAAAACGCCTCCAGGTCTTTGCTGATTCAATCCAATAATATGCATAAGAACGTAATGCCGCAAACCACGAGGAGTTGGACTGTTGCTGTTCACGCGAAGACGGTTGTCGTCTTAAACCCAGACCCGAAGCAGTCGAAGCCACTAAAACAGAATTCGAAGCAGATGCTCTTTGTGATGCCACCATCGCCTGTACCGACTGTAGTTGAGAATAAGCTAAATTCTTATCTTCTGGATCTTTTTCATTAGCTTCATATTGAAGTTGCAAATTAGGCTGCACAATTCTTTGAACTTTATAATCTCTATATATTCTAATATTTCTACTAAGTGCGCCATCTGGAGAATGAACATAAGTATCGTCAATGAATTGTTCTGCCCGCTCTTTCTTCTTAACCACATCATTTTCGACAGGAGCAGAAGATCTCGAATACCAATCCCTATCATAGATGAAATCATAAGCTGCATTAACAGCGGCGCCTTCTGCTTTACTAATTTCTGTTTGCAACGCACCTTTTTCTGAAGCGAATGGTTGCGGCAAATTAGCAAGAACATTACCTAAGAACTGCTTGACTAATTTTCTGTCACGTTCACTCATTTCCCGATTATATAAATATTCACTGGCAATAAACAAAATAACATCATGCATTCTTTCTTTAAGTTGCACTTGTTTAGCACCAGCACCCTCTTCACTTTGAGGAATTCCATCTAATTGTTCAACAAATGCTGTATTAAATGCTATTGACAGCGAAAGTAGATCAGCGCCTTCTCTAGTTAATTCTCTGCGGAGAATTAACTCTCTTAACAACGCTCCATATAATGGATCAACATGCATATCAACACGCATACCACCTGGCATAGCTTGTTTCTCTAAATCAATAAAAGCAACAATTCTAATCAAATATTTAAATTGGAGAGGTGTTAAAGCAGCATCACCATTTATAAATCGTGTGCGAGGATGATTCTCCATAAAAGATCGGTAAATGGGTAAGATATTTGCATTGAACCAAGCAATATCTTTGCTTTCCTCTTTATTTAAAAAAGACTGCCAAATAATCCCGCAAATGCGCTGTACTTGTGACGAAGTAAATTTATCTAAATTATCTTTTACAAAATCCAGGAAATTAATATCTCCTTTGTCTCCTTGCGTAGCAAGAACTTCAAAAACGTGCTCATTCTTGTCCTTGGTAGACTTCGGACAGGATCTCACTTGAGTATCGAATAACACAAATTGTCTGTACAATAACGCAAATAAACCATTTTGTGCGTCTTGCTTGCACAATTCACAATAATTTTTCAATTCATCTACTTTAAAATCTTTAACAAAATCATCTACAATCTTTTTTTCTTCAGCTGTTTGTTTATCTGATACCAAATGATTCCAATATGGTAAGATAACGTTTTTGATGGATGCATCTGGTTGGTAAAGATTCAAAGATTTGCGCAAACACAAAGCATAAAATAACCTCTTGCTCATTTCCTCATTTTTATGATCAGACAAATAATTAACTGCAGAAAGGCAAAGAGGATCTTCTAAAAGTTTTGTAAAAATTGCTTTGCTGTAGCCTTCATTGTCCTCATTCAGGTATAGCTGCACCAAAATAAGAGCGCCAAATGAGCCAAGTTTGCTTACATTGTTAAGTGCATTAGTCCTATCATCAGCCGTTTCGCTGTGATGTATCCTAATTCTTTCGGCAATACTTGTAGAAATATCAAATAAATTATCTGCACCTAATAAATTATAAGCCGCTTCTAATGCTACCTCGTCATTTGGCTTACAGATACCCATAATGAAAATCTCTACTATTCTAGTTCTAATATCTTGATCGGTAGCCGCAAGAGTATTGTAAAGCAAAAATAATTTGAGGACATGCTGACCTCTAAGCGCGGGAAGTATCCCTTTATATTGACCCTCTTCATTTAAAACGGCAGACATCATGCCAGGCAATCTAGCAAAAATATCTGCAAAATCTTCTTGCTGTACTCCCCAGATAACTATTGAATGATTAAAAGAAGCAACTAGATCAGCATCAACTATTACCTTTCTAAGTTCTTTGCTACCTCCTCTGTTATCAATATAAACAAAATTGAAAGGCGGTTCGTGAACTGCAAATACAGGATGACGAAGTGTTCCAGCTTTCACTAAATTTGCTAAAAACCTAAACCAATTTCCGAGCTGCTGTCGAATTTCAGCTTCAGGAACTCCTTGCTGTTCTAAATCTGTACGGAAAGTAGCCAAAAAATATGTTCTAACTTCCGATGTAAGTTTACTAAGAACATCAGCTTGCGTAAGAAGCCTATTAGCAAATAACTTAGCTTTCTCGGTTCCTCGAAACTCCGGTCTGAGAGAACAATAAAATTTGGCAACGTCATCTAAAGGTATTTTTGATGATGGATCTTCAAGCAATCTTTCTTGTAAAATGGGAAGTAATAATTTGACTGCGATTTCATTAAAAGTTTCACACAATTGCCCAAATTTTAGAATGTCAACCAGTAGTTCATGGTATCTATTATCAGGTTGATTTTTACTTAAATTATTCAAATAATTGAGATATTCTTTAACTAGAACGTCACCTTGCACATTAGAAGGTTCAATGTGCTCCTTTGCTAAAAAATAAAGAATTTTAGATACAAATTGTTGCTTTTCTATTGCTTCTGGTGCTTCTTGTATTTTTAATATTTTCTCAAAATCCCTTTTTCCAAAATACAAATCAAAATTACATCTATACTGGTAAATCTCATAATTTTTCTTTATTTCCTTTTGCAAGGCTGGATTAAATATCTCTGCATTTATTGCTTCAACTATTTGATCAACTTTCTTTCTCAAACATTGATCTTTAGTAGAAATGGCAATTGAACAAAAACAATCAAATAACTCCTTTACTGCCCCTTCAGAATTATGTTTTGTAATATCCAAATTCCTCAAAATGTTAACATAAAATTGCGGATCTACCTCACACAAGTTCCTTACAATACTTTCACGAATAGCAGTATTTGGATTAGCTGCTATTATATGATTGTGCCAAACAATCATATTAAACAGCGCCAGAGGATAAGACTTAAAGTTACCTTGATCAATATAAATGTCAGTTTCTGGAGGAACAATGCGGTCTAACCTTTCTAAAAGATCATTTTCTGATTTTGCAAGCAGGAACAATGCTATCTTGCTTCCTTTGCTTTTGTCGACAAGAACTAATTTTGAGAATGCAGACTGCAAAGTCCCTGGCTCAATATTAAGCTGCTTAAAAATTGCAAAATGCTCTTCGGTAAATGGCTCTTGAGCAAATATAGCAGCCACGAACATTTCCTTCTCTGAAGCTCCCCAGCATTTACCAGGGACTGCCAAAGACCCACACTTTTCACGTAACCATGTAAAAGCTGCATCAACTTCCTTCTTATCAATTGGGAACAAAGATAATAAAGATAATTTGGTCGACACCATCAATAAAAATATTTTAGCCTCATCATTCGATGATTCTTTTGCTGCTTGAATAAGCGCATTTTGCATGCATGTTTTAATTTTTTGAGGAAGATATTTGGGATCTGTGAGTTTATCTGGACTTCCAAGTATCTGCTCCACTACAATAGCTTGAGGTGAA
>PLMI01000020.1:0-830 GCA_003142435.1 Coxiellaceae bacterium
TGCATGATGCCTGCAAGAATATTCATTTGATGTGGCGGTAAAATGATCGCTATGGAAAATGCGCCGCATATTAAAAACAACGCCAAAATTAGCGTTGCCATAGAAAGAGCGATAGGAAAACTGCGATGGGGATTTTTTACTTCATCTGAGTGAATGGTCGCTATTTCAATTCCACAAAAAGACATGATCATTCCAGATAATGCAATCAGCATTTCTGAATTGTGAAAATCNNTTTGTAAAATGTAATTGAATTGCATTATCGGAAAAAAACCAGGCTATACCAATGCCAATGATTAAAGCGATTGGTAAAAATAATCCCGCCAAAGTGCAAAAGTTATTTAAATGTGCAGAGAATTTCATGCCATAAAAATTTACAATAGTTGTTCCCCAAAAAATGACAATTATGACTGACATAATGAATAATTTGTTGTTGGCAAATTCTGGGGAGATTAAATAACCGATGGATGCCGCGGCAAAAGAAAGTATTCCCGGAAACCAAATAATGTTGCCAATCCATTGAAACCAAATCGTGAGAAAACCTATTTTTTTGCCAAAAACGTATTTGCTCCAGGAGTAAATTCCGCCTTTTCCTGGCCAGGTGGTTGACAATTCCGCAGCAAGAAGCGTTATAGGTACAAGAAAAAAAATGATAGCGAAGGAGAAAAGGAAAGGTAACGATTCGCCTAAAAGAGCAATTGCCGGTAAATTCCTAACGTTGCCTACAGAGCCTACAGTCAGCAAAATAAGGCTTAATGCGCTTAATGTCTTGATATTATTTGACATAGTTTTTTATTTTTACCTAAAATTTGCAACATATTGATTTTACTAAT
>PLMI01000020.1:849-13276 GCA_003142435.1 Coxiellaceae bacterium
AGGCTTTAGCCTGCGTTTTTAAATCGCAAATCTACGCAAGCTAAAGCTTGCGGCTACCAAATCAGAAAAATAGGAAATACGAATTATACAACAATGTTTATATTCATTTTCATTTTGCATTGTAACTTATTATATTTTACACTCAATATTTATGTAAGAACTAAAAAAGATTTTTTGTTATCTATTAATATTTTGATTTAAAACTGAATAATTCAGATCATATGTATTTTGAAAATAAAAGATTTGTCGTTTTCCTTTTTCTTGGTTTGTTTTCGCTTTTGAATTTAAGCGGATGTGCTACATTTTTTACCAAACAGCCAAAAGAAGGGCAAGAATATCTTACATGGAAAGCGCGAAAACAGCAGCTTTTAGCGTTAAACAATTGGGATTTAACTGGTTCTCTCGGCGTTAATTACCAGGGGAAAAATGACATAGTCAATTTTGCATGGCAGCAGAAAAATAGTGATTATTCTCTTGATTTTCATGGACCATTGCATCTTGGTGGCGCCAATATTATCGGCGATAGCAACGGTGTCGTATTGCAAAAAAGTGCAACTGAAATTATAAGGGCAAATTCGCCTGAAGAATTACTGCAAAGTCAGTTTGGCTGGAGTTTGCCTGTTTCTTCAATGTATTACTGGGTTCGTGCGATACCTTCTCCCAAGGTGGTTGTCAAGGGTTCTTCTTTCGACCAATATAATCACTTGATATCTTTAAGCCAGTTTGGCTGGCGTATTCGTTACGCTGATTTTAAATCAATCAATTCCATGGATTTACCTACAAAAATATATATGGATTCTCCAAACTTGCACGTTAAAATGGTGTTTCAATGGGATATCTAAAGCCGATTGAAAAAAATCGCAATACATGGTATAAAATCACGTAAATTTCTTTTGTTTTGGGACGTCGCCAAGCTGGTAAGGCACGGGATTTTGATTCCCGCATTCCCAGGTTCGAATCCTGGCGTCCCAGCCATCTAATCTAATTTGTTTTTATCAAATTTTAGGAATAACTCGTGATAGACATAAAACTCTTTAGTGGAAATGCTAATTTACCCCTGGCAAAGAAAGTTGCAGAACATCTTCAGGTTTCACTTGGTAAAGCGATTGTAGGAAATTTCAGCGATGGTGAAACAATGGTTGAGATTTTGGAAAATGTTCGCGGCCAGGATGTAAGCATAATACAGCCGACATGTGCGCCAGTTAATGAGAACATTATGCAACTTGTAGCTATGGCGGATGCTTTAAGGCGCGCTTCAGCAAATAGCATTACCGCAGTAATTCCTTATTTTGGATATGCCCGCCAGGATCGCCGCGTGCGTTCTTCGCGCGTTCCTATTACAGCTAAAATAGTTGCAGACATTATGGCTGCTGTTGGCATCACCCGAGTCATAACCGTTGATCTTCATGCTGATCAAATCCAGGGATTTTTCTATATTCCAGTCGATAATGTTTATGGCACACCAGTAATGTTCGAAGACATTAAGGCAAAGAATTTAAAAGATTTAGTAGTTGTATCGCCAGATGTTGGCGGAGTCGTTCGGGCGCGCGCGGTTGCTAAACGATTAAACGACGCGGATTTGGCGATAATAGATAAACGAAGGCCGGGGCGTAACAGAAGCGAAGTAATGCATATCATAGGAGATATACATAATCGCGACTGTGTTATTGTTGACGATATGGTTGATACTGCGGGAACGATATGCCAGGCGGCGTTGGCATTAAAAAATCAGGGTGCGAAAAGCGTTATTGCTTATTGTACACATCCTGTTTTGTCAGGTGCTGGAGTAGAAAATATTGAAACTTNNAACTTCATTTTTAAATGAAGTTATTGTTACTGATAGTATTCCACTGACAGATAGAGCGCTGCAGTGTGGAAAAATTAGGCAGCTTACTTTAAGCCATATGCTTGCTGAAACTATACGCCGCGTTAGTAACAAAGGGTCTGTTTCTTCGATGTTCCCGGAATAGGCAAAACCTTCGTCTTTTGGATTACTACTTTGTTGCACGCTCACTCGCCATGCTCATTTACGTAAATGTAAACTGCGCTGGCTCGTTTCGCGTGCGCCTCGTATTAATCCCTAATACTTGGTTTTGCGGGAAGTTCTAATGATATAGTAGCTGCTTATGATAAATATTGCGGTGAATAATATTAAATTGGTTTGGAAGGTCAATGATGTAAAATTTGGAGAACAAAATTTCAAAGGAGAAAAAATATGACATTTACTTTACCAGCATTACCTTATGATAAAAAAGCATTGGAACCTTATATTTCAGCTGAAACGCTGGAATATCATTATGGAAAACACCACAAAGCTTATGTAGACAATTTAGATAAATTAATTGTTGGCACAGAATTTGCTAACTCAACACTTGAAGAGATTATAAAAAAAGCAAAAGGCGGAATTTTTAATAATGCAGCCCAGGTATGGAATCATAGTTTTTATTGGAAATGTTTAGCCGCAGGGAAAAAAGCGCCGAGCGCGGGGTTAGTTTCGATATTAAATAATTCTTTTGGTTCTGTTGATAATTTTAAAGAGTTGTTTACTAAAGCTGCATCAGCTCATTTTGGTTCAGGATGGGCATGGCTTTCTAAAAATAAAGACAGTGTCCTAGAAATAGAAACTACCGTGAATGCAGATAATCCAATGACAACAGGTAAAAAACCTATTTTAGCATGTGATGTTTGGGAGCACGCATATTACATTGATTATCGCAATGCCAGAGCAAAATATTTGGAAGCTTTTTGGCAAATTGTAAATTGGGATTTTGTGGCAGAAAATCTAAAATAAAAGTTTACTTGACTCCTCGCAAAAAGAAAGGGATGGCACAAATAGACCCAAGCAGTTTGGGACTTCCGCTAGGCGGCGAGGAGGGAGCGACAGGAGTGTATATTGAAATACATGACTGTCGCGAACTTTGAGCCAACAACGCGGAAGACCAAAATGCGAAGGGTATATTTTGTGGAAATATCAGTAGAGACAAAACTAGAATCCATTTGTAAACGTTATGAAGAGCTTGGCAAATTACTGAGTTTGCCTGAGGTTTACAATGATCGCAACCGGCATAAAGTATTGGCTGTTGAATATTCTGAATTGCAGCCGATTTACCTTTCTTTCAATAAATATCGTGAAAACAAGGACGCAATTGCCAACACTTTACAAATGCTGGAAGAAACGACAGATCCGGAGCTTAAAAGCTTAGCCCAAGACGAGTTGCAAGCATTAAGGCAGCAAGGCGAAGAGCTGGAAAAGCAAATCAAAATTTTATTGATTCCAACTGATCCAAGCGATAAGCGAAACGTATTTTTAGAAATTCGCGCTGGTGCCGGAGGTGATGAAGCTGCGATTTTTGCCGGCGATCTTTTTCGCATGTATTCCCGTTATGCAGAACAAAAAGGATGGCGCATTGAAATCATTAATTCTAACTCCGGCGAACATGGAGGCTTCAAGGAAATAATTTGTTTGGTTCATGGGGATGGCGCTTATTCCCAATTAAAATTTGAATCCGGGGCGCATCGAGTACAGCGAGTGCCGGAAACAGAAGCGCAAGGGCGCATTCACACTTCAACTTGCACAGTTGCAGTTTTTCCTCAAGCTGAAGAAATCGATAATATTGATATTAATCCTGCTGATTTAAAAGTAGATACATTTAGAGCATCTGGTGCAGGTGGCCAACACGTTAACGTAACTGATTCGGCAGTACGCATCACTCATTTACCCACAGGAACAGTAGTGGAGTGTCAGGATGAACGATCGCAGCATAAAAACCGCGCTAAAGCTATGAGTTTGTTGCAAGCGAAAATATTGGCAAATGAAAAAGAAAAACAACGCAAAGATCAGGCGCAAACCAGACGCAGCTTAATTGGTTCGGGGGATCGTTCCGAACGCATCAGAACCTATAATTTCCCGCAAGGAAGATTAACAGATCATCGTATAAACTTAACTTTATATCGTTTAGATGAAGTTATGGAAGGAGCCTTAGCTCAAGTTATAGAACCATTGACCCGGGAATATCAAGCCGATTTATTGGCGAATTTAAATAAAGAAAATGTTTAAAAAAATTTTGTTTCTCACAAGATATTTAATAGTAATCATAACCGGCGCATGATATTGTATAAGTTCATGATAAAATTATAATTATAGATAAATATTTTAATATCAGGAGATGTGGATTATGCCAAAAGATAAAAGAAGTACCAGGGTTTCACCTCTATCATCAACCCCTTCGTTACCCTCGTCTGTTGTGAAAACGGTTACATCGGCGGCGCAATCATTAGCTCAATCTTTTTCCAAACCGCTCTCTGCTTTTAGAGAAGCTCGCAGGCGTGCAGGACTTCGCCGCATTACCTTTGCTCGAACTCCAGAAGGGCGGTTGCGTGCGAGAATTGATAGAGAGATTTCTTGGTTTGAATGTGTTGATTTTCGCATTTCTTTAAAAGATGGAGTTCGTATTTTTATCCCTAAAGCAGAGATATTTTTTGCGAAGTGCCGCTTGAATTTAGTAGGTCTTTCTTCAGATGAAAAGGGGGTTGCTGCAGCGATAACGGAATTTAAGCAATATATGTCTAAAGATAAGCCGAAGGCAATCATACTACAACCCAGGCGCACTCCACCGCCATTAGTTTCGAGAAGACCGCCGCAAGGGAGCGGTGTGGGTAAGCAGCCGCAAAATAGACTTAAAGCGTCAACATCGCCTTTACCCAGTCCGGCAAAACCTCCAGAAAAAGTGATCCCGATTAAGCAGACACAAGAAAAGGAACAACAAAATAAAGAAGAGGCGTCAACACAAAAAGAAGATGAAATGGTCCCTTTATTATGGCCTGTAGTAGGGGGGGCTGGATCAACGCAGACAGAAAGGACCGCAACACAGGAAACGCCAGCGCAAACAGAGGCAGATCTTAAGGCATTGCCAAAGCAACCAACGCAAGCTAACAGCGTGCAAAAGGATAGTGCATCACAGACAGAACCAGCAGTTTCGTATGCTGATGGTTCAACACAGACAGAAAAGACAGATATTGAAGTTCAAGAACCGTTAACACAAAAGATGCCCGAAGCAAAAGAAATATCAGATAGCTCGACGCAAACATATGAACAAAAATTATCAAAAAAACACGAAGAACCTGCTGTTAACAAGAAGGCAACAGCTCCTTTAGGCAATGGGCAAGTTGTTGCATCGAGAAACAAAAGGAGCACCTCAACCAGACCTTTTGATGTTTATTCTCAGTATAAATATGCACGGAACCAGAAAATACAATCTGCAATACGACGAGCTTTAAATCATCAGCGCCGCGATAAAAAACCAGCGGCCGTTCCAAAAAACATGGACATGAGCGGTAGTAGCGCGTTGGTTCCATATAGAGCAACACAACCGTCGCCTGGAATGAATCACCAGGAAATTAGTCATATCTTAGAAGTCTCATCTAGGAATGTTCCCGATCAAAAGGCTGTTAGGGCAGTTGTTATAACCCCTGCGAATGCTGCATTGGTGCAAAGTGTTGCAAGCAGCTGTCTTGATAGTACACTTAATTCTTTGCTTTGGCAGATTTCAGATGGTATAGAAAAAATTACAAAATATAAGTCAGAGGAGATAGATATTACTAATGTTGTTCAAACGTTAGACGGCGTTTTTGAGCAGCTATGTGAAAAATGTCAAACGACTTACGATATCGACAAAAGTGATTTAAGGGCTGGTTCTATAGTATCTGCAGATCTTGCAAGCAGTGCGGCGTTACTTTTGCAGAATATTAGGCCGCTACAAGAAAAGCAGCACAAGGAGAAATTTTATACTTTTCCGGATAAAGCAGATGTAACAAAGGTTCTAATAGCAACTAAGCAAGTTGTAAATGCTTATGCGAGAAAGCATGGCGTACCTGTTAAGAATTGTGTCGTTGAAACAGTGGCAGAGGACGTTTGTAGTGGGGAACAAATTTTTCAAATTCCGCGAAGTGATGGTAGTAAATCGCTACCTTCTCCAACTCTCATCCCCAGCGTTGTTGAGAGTACTGATGAAGAAACCGTTTATGGTATTCCTCGACAACCTCCGGGGGATTCCTCTGGGGGAAGTGGAACTCCTCCTTCTGTGGTGACACCTATTGGGCAAGATGAAGATGGTGATATAACTTTTAGTATTCGTAGAGATAACGCCGGAAGTTAATTAGCTTTAAGCAACAAGTGCTACTATAAGGCAAAAATAGTAGCATAAGTTGTTTATTACACAATAGTACAGCTACTATCGGAATTTTCGCTTGGATCTGAATCGGTAGATTTCCCTTCGGATTTTTGTTGCAGGGTTTTGTGTTTGTCTTGTTTAGCTTGATTTAGTGCTCCCATTTTCCCAATGGTTTTCGCATTTCCTTTCACAGGAGTAGTTGGCGCTGCATCGTCAGTATTACCTGCGGGTTCAACTATTTTTGGTTTAGGCTTTGCTGGTATAGCAGGAGAGCCAGGGATGGTTTTGTTTACGTAATAATAATCTACTTTGAGTACTTGATCGGTGGTGTCGGCAAGAGAAATTGAAAGTACGAGACCTAGTTCTAATGCAGTGCCTGTTAGATTGTTGTTTGCTGCGATAGCAATTTTGCTCATCCTTTGACAGAAAGCATTACATTCTGGATCGTCTAAAAGAAATTGTTTAATAACCCACAAATTTATAACTATTGATTGCCATTGTTTATCTTTCTGGTCCGCAACTGCATGGCAACACTCCTGATGACTCTGGTCAGGTAGGTTTTTAGATAGAGATGTAAGAAAGCAAAGTGTAAGAGCAGAATTTATATATGCAGAAATTTCAAGTTGATCCTTGTTTCTATTGACTGTTAAAGTTGATGCTAATGGGTTAGGTGGAAGAAATGTTGAGGGAATTATTGTGCGAAATTTTTTTTCTAGTTTTTCAAAGAAGATTTCGCTATTACTGTAATCATGCGGGAATAAAGGTTCTAAAGTAGTTTGCAATGCTTTTAATTGTGTTTGTAGAGATTGTTCGGTTATTGGATTCTTGTTAAATGGTTTTAATGTAAGCGAGAATATTTTGGATCCTTTTTTAATTTCGGAGAAAAGTAAATCTTGGTCTGGTTGAATTATGAAATATGGACTTGTGGCTTTATCTAGCTGAACGGCTATTTGACCTGCGGCGTTTGGTGATTCTGCTTCCCAATGTAGAATTATGGCTTCGTTTTCAACAATGCTATAACACGATATACCAAATGGAGAGACAGTTTCTATGAGTTTTTTTCGCAGTAGGGTAAAAGCTGATGGGGACTCTTCTAGCAATAAAGGTTGTGAGGCCATTGTATTTTTTCTCCTTAGTATTTTTGGGGATGTCGATTTATTATTATATTATTTAGTTAGCAGACAGTCTTTTAGTATAAATTGCGGGAACAAGATTAACAACTGTTTTTTCGTATGATTGTATTGTTATTGCAAATGGGAAAGTTGGAGATCAGCCAGAAACTATGGAAATTCTTAAGGTATTTTAAGAAAGGATTGGTTGTGCAAACAAAAAAGGGCGAAATGATCGCCCTTTTTAACATTATACTTCTTCGTCTTCTTTACTTTGCTCTTCGCCAGCAACAACAACACCGGATTCTTGATTCTTAATCCGATTATAAATTTCTTCGCGATGAACAGATATATCTTTGGAAGCCTCTATGCCTAATCGAACTTGTCGTCCTTTTACGCTAAGAATTTTAATCTTAACTTTATTGTCACCAATAATGATAGACTCAGAAGGTTTCCTTGTTAAAATTAACATAAGAACTCCTTGCAATAAAAAATTAATACAAAATAGGTTTGTTTTTTGTTTACCAAACTATGTACAATTAATATGTAGAAACTTAAGTACACACCATAAAAAGCGATTAAATTTGCTGCGAAAATAGCATTTTTTTCTGTGCGAGTAAATACTTTTAATATTATTATTAGTTACAACGTATTTACTCACTAAAAGCTAGTATAGCACTGATATATTAAGGAATTATTAAGAGAAAAAAATTATTTTTCCCTTAACTAAGCCGGGCTGGAGGCGCAAGATTGCGGGTTTAGTACCGTTAGGCTACAATAAACGAAATTCCAATTGCGGCAGCCTACTTTAATCCATGGAAGCATTAATGAAAGTAAAAAATATTTTTTTCTATTTTGTATTATTAGCCACTTTATTATGCATATCAGGTTGCTATTATTTTGAATATCAAACTAAATCTCCTGAAGAAGCTTCTATATCCCAATCGCTTCCAAAACAGCCAAAATTTTCTCCTCCTTCAGAAAATTATTATTATGAAGATCAAAAAAATAAGAAAGCTAATGTTTGGGTTGAGCGGCCCCCTTATATAACTCGTTACTACAAGACAAGAACATTTAATGATATCGAAATTGTTGGCGATGTTTCAGTGGTTTTGCAGAAAGGTGATCGAAAAGTAAAAGTAAAGGAGCCCAATATTTACCCCCTTCAGGCAAACATATCACTTGAAAATAAAGTTTTGCGTATTGATGCAACAAATAATAAATTTGGTAAAAGTATAGTTGTTACCGTAAGTACACCGTGCTTAAATGGAATTCACGTTTCAGGTAATGCCGACGTGTATGGCAATAGTTTTCCAAATAGAGAGTTTAGAATTGATGCCTCGGGAAATTCCGTTATTACTTTAAGAGGAGAAATCAACCTCAGGAAAGTGGCGCAAGATGGGGACACAAGAATCGATATTTCCTGGGTTAATAGTAAAAAACTTAATGTAATTTCCAATGGCAATGGTTATCTTTATTTGGGAGGCAAAGTAAAATATTTAGCAACAAAGCAAAACGGCAATTCATTTATAGATTTGCGTTACTTGCGCGCTGAGGAAATTACAGCACTTTCTGCCGGAAATGCTGAAGCGCATATTTTTGCTACGGAAAAGTTAAGTGCTTTTGCCAGAGAAAAAAGTACTATTTATTACCATAATCCGCAGCTTAAACACACAACCACTTTTTCTGAAGAAGAAGGCAACGTTTTACAAGGAGATATTTTACAATAATTTTCTATGACATCTTTTCAGATCTTGGATTTTGACAGTGATTTATTTGGGTTTGGCGTTGCCAAAATTTTGCCGGCTAGACTTAAAACGCATGAGCTTAAAGAAATTTGTTCACAGTTAAAAAGCGCCAAAATCAAATTGGTTTATTGGTATGCAGATCGTGAAGATAAAACCTCGAATGAAGCTGCTCTATTATGCAATGGGTTTTTAGCCAGCGAACAGATTACATATGCAGTTACACTGTCAAACATAATGGCAAAAGTGGCGGCGGAGATTTCCTCGTTGCCATCGGTTAGCGAGTATCAGGACTTAATCCCCCAGCAGGAACTTAATTTTTTAGCTTTGCAAGCGGGTTCTTTTTCACGCTTTAAAATGGATCCAAAACTCGATGAGCAGTTATTTATAAAGCTTTATAATAAATGGATTTTAAATTCAGTTAACAAGACTATTGCAAGAAAGGTTTTAGTTGTAAAACAAAATTTGCAAATTACCGGCATGATTACTCTTGGGGAAAAAAATAAGCGTGGAGATATTGGGTTACTTGCAGTAGCAAAAGATTTTCGTGGCCAAAATATTGGAAAGGCTTTAGTTCGCAGCGCACAAAAAGAATTTTTTACCTGGGGTTTGAAAGGCGCTCAAGTTGTTACGCAATTAGCTAATAAACCGGCATGTCATTTGTATGAAAAGTGCGGATTTAGTATTGAGTCAATCGAGAACGTGTACCATTTTTGGTTAGAGTAACAATAATAATATATACATGGCAAATTATTCGCCTTTAAGGCGAATAAAACATGTAATAAAAAACTTCAGTAAAATCAAATAGTTACAAAAAAAGACAGTTTTTTTACATTCTAGTATAAAAAAATAGTACTTTAACATTACTCAAATCCGTAATTTGTTTTATGAACACTCGCAAACCGTGATTGATAAAATTTTGTAATAATTTGGGTTGCTCTTTCAGAGCAAAATTATTGGGAAATAATATCAAACCCAGGGTTGCGGTCGCAAAAAACGCGATCCTCACCCTGGGTGAAAGGGATATCGCAAAATTCGAGCTCTGTAAGAGCGAAATAATTATATTGAATTCAAATCATCTATCTTTGTAAAAAGTAATCAATCGAGGAAACAACTCTAACCGTTTTGTAAACACTGCTTGCTTCCTGTTCAGCATCATTTTGTTGTGATGCTGCAGAGCTGTCTGCACTTAAAATCTGAAATACGCCCTGATTAGCATGTTTTATTGCACCAAGATGGCTGTTTGAGTTGATAGCAAATTGCAGGGCGGCTTCTCTTGCACTTTTTGTCGCTTCTTCTAACATTGCTGGACGCAAGGTATCAAGCTGTGTGAAAAGATATTTTGGATTTGCTGAAAAATCTTTTTCTAAAATGATTCCTTTAGCGATTAACTGGCTGCTTTGTCCGCTTATTGCGCGTACCAAGTCTACATTTTGTGATCTTACTTTAACGGCGCTGTTTATAATGTAACGATGTTCTGGCTTATTGCCTGATGCATATTCATTTGCGTACAAGTCTACAACTGCATTTGGCTGTGCTTCCACTTCATTTTTGTTAAACCCAGCAGCTGTTAAAAAAGCAATTACTGCTTTTTGATCTTCTAAAATTTTAGTGTTTAGCTGCTGTAAATCATCACCTGCTGATTTAAAAGCTATATTCCAAATGGCAAGATCTGCTTTGACGCGTTTTTCTGATAAGCCTTTAACGCTAACGTATTTATCGGCAAGTTTAAGGCGATAAAGGCCGTTGGAAATGAGCGCTCCTGTTATGATAAGGCCAAAGGCAATAAAAATCCCTAGTATATACATCGAAAAAGTGCGGGATGACGATGATTTATGTTGTGTGTCAATCTCATTCATATAAGTAAACCTCTTAAAGTTAATGGTATTTAACCTGAATTCGACATAAGTTTTTAACAATATATTGAAATAATTATGTCGAATTCGGGTTATTTAGCGAACATTATCCCAGTCATTGTAAAATAATTTTTGTACTTTTAATAGGATTTGGTGTAAATTAATAAGTTATAAATAATTTTTTTATATATATAATTATGAACAGTTTAGCCATCTCCCAAGCACAAAAAGTGAAATTTAAGCAACCTTCGGTTATTAAGTTTTCTTTTTTGACAACTATATGTGAACGTTTTGGTTTTTACGTTCTGTCTTACCTTTTGGTTCTTTATGTCAAAGATATTTATGGTTTGGCGGATAGCGTTGCTTATGCTTTGTTCAGTGTTTTTACAGCGTTTGCTTTCCTAACGCCAGCTTTAGGCGGGTGGTTGGGCGATAACGTATTAGGCCTTAAAAGATGCGTTTTCTGGGGTCTAATTTTAGAGTCATCAGGACTTATTTTATTATCATTTTCCCAGCAGGCAAAAATTTTATTTTATTTATCTCTTGCTCTTATTATCGTTGGGGTAGGCCTATTCAAAACTGCGCCCACAGATATTCTAGCGCGCGCTTACAAGGAAAATGATTCGCGCATTGACAGCGGTTTTACATTTTTTTATATGTCAATAAATATAGGTTCTTTAGCCTCTTCACTTATCGCAGCGTTTGTGCAAAAGTACTATGGATGGTCGGTTTCTTTTTTGGTAGGCGGCCTTGGCTTGCTGTCAGGTGTTTTATTTTATTACCTATTTAAAAGGACGGCTAAGGGATTGGATACTACAGTTGGCGAACATAAATTGTCCCCAAAACGCATTATCAGCATATTTTTTGGTATTGTAATTGCATGCATTGCCTTTTTGTTACTGTTGGTTAACACTCAGCTGTCAGATGCTTTCTTTATCGTTTCTACAATCGTTGCTGTGATTTATTTTATTTATGAAATAATCAAAAGTCCAAAAGAAGAAAAATTAAAAATTATAGCGTGTTTGTATTTGGTCTTTGTTGGTTTTTTAGCTTCGATAATTTATTTTCAAGGGTTCACCTCAATAGAACTTTTTATTGACAGGGTAGTTAACCGGCAAATGTTTGGTTACCATGTTCCTACTATAATGTATTTATCACTTAATCCTATTTTCGTAGTTATTTTCGCTCCTATTTTGGCGTATTTTTATAACAAATTGGAGGCTAAGAAAAAAGATTTAACGGTTGTTGCAAAGATTTCCTTAGGTTTATTGACGGGGTCTCTTTGCTTTTTCTTCCTCGTCATAGGAGGATATTATTTTTATGATTCCTTTTATAAGATATCGCAAATTTGGATAGTTTTGTTTTTTTTCTTGTATACGATCTCGGATTTATTGATTGGTGCTCTTGGGGTTGCCATGGTTACACGCCTTGCTCCCAAACGTTTGTATGGCGTAATGATGGGTGCCTGGTTTTTAATTGGTAATGCTCTTGCTGCATATGTTTCCGGAATTTTTGCGGGATTATCCGAAGTTCCCGCAAGTGTGACT
>PLMI01000100.1 GCA_003142435.1 Coxiellaceae bacterium
AAAAATTTACATTTTAATTTTGTTACACAAAACACACAAATATGAATTACTCAATAATCTCACAATAATATATAATATTAAAATTATATCATAAATCTCAATAGGTTAATAAGAGAATGGATCAACAATTGGCAGAAGCTTTGCTAGAGCACCGATCTAGAAACTTGGAAAAAGCACTAGAGTTATATCAAAAACTCCTGATTGCTTCTCCCAAAAACAGTGAATTACTGCACTTGCTTGGCATATTGAAAGCCCAGCAAAACGATTTTAAGGCAGCGGAAAAGTTCATTACAGAAGCACTCGCAGAAAATCCTAACTCAGCTGCAATAAACAATAGCATGGGAAATGTATATAAAAACCTCAAAGAGTATGACAAAGCAATAATATATTATCATCAAGCTTTGCGCCTCAATCCAAATTACGCTATCGCTTACAACAACCTTGGCAACGTTTATTCTATGTTAGATCAGCTTGAAAATGCGAACACAGAATATCAAAAAGCAATAAAGCTAAAACCAGATTACGCAGATGCTTATTATAATTTGGCCCTAATTTATGCAAAGACCAAGAGGCTGGATGAAGCCATAAAAAATTTAGAAATAACTTTGCAATTAGCGGCAAATCATGTCGAAGCTCATTGTTGTTTAGCAAGATTGCTTCATGAAAAAGGCAGCATCAATGAGGCAATTAAGCATTATCAAAAAACATTGCGCTTGGACAGAAATCATTTCGAAGCGCATAACAACTTAGGAGCAATTTTTTTAGCGAAAGGAAAATTCTCCCACGCCACTGAGCATTTTAAAAAGGCCCTGATTTTAGATCCTTTTAACGTAGAGGCATTTAATAATTTGGGTTCGCTATTTTTAATGCAAAATGAGTTTGAAGCAGCATTGAAGTATTTTTTAAGATTATCTCAGTTAGTGCAGGATTTTGACGTGTATTATAATTTAGGCGTTATTTATATGCACATGGGAAGAAATAACGATGCAATTTATTACTTAAATGAGGCACTGAGTTTAAAACCAAATGATGTGCCTGCCCATGTAAATCTTGGCGCTATTTATTTAAAGCAAGAAAAGCTTGGTGAGGCATTGATCCAATATGAATTTTGCTTAGTACAAGAACCGCATAACAAGGAAATGCAATTCATAATCGATGCTTTAAAACAAACAAATAAATCAACTAAAGCTCCGAATGAATATATTCAAAATCTCTTCGATCACTATGCAAGTTTTTTTGAAAAGCATCTGGCAGCATTAAAGTATAAAGCACCGCAATTTATTTATGATGCAGTAATAGCTGTTTTAGGAATTAATTCTGCATCTCCTCAAGGATTTACTATTTTAGATCTTGGATGTGGTACGGGTTTAGTAGGTGAAAAATTTAAAACGCCTGCAAGCAAATTAATCGGCATCGATTTATCACCAAAAATGATAGCCCTAGCTAAAAAGAAAAACATCTACGATGAGCTGGTTGTTGCTAATATAGAAGAAGCTTTAGAAAACTACTCAAATATAAACTTGATTATCGCATCTGACACATTGGTTTATTTTGGCGATTTAAGCAAAATTTTAGCTTTAGTTAAAAGATCTTTGATGCCTAATGGTATTTTCGCTTTTACTTTAGAAAAAACTTCTGAATATCCATTTATTTTGCAACACAATGCTAGATTTGCGCATACGGAAAAATACATCAGAGAGTTAGCAATACAAAATGCGCTCACAATTACAACACAAAAAGAGGTTATTATTCGCAGTCAAAGAGGTGCGCCTGTTACCAGTCTATTATACGTTATGCAAAAATAATTTATTTTTGCAACCACATTTTAACTGCGACTAACACTAAAAATATTGCAAACGATTTACGTAACAAATTTTCCGGAATATATTGCGCAATAATTCCACCAAATAAACCGCCGAATATAAATCCTATAGCCATAAGAACCGCTGCTTTAACGTTAACGTTGCCAGCTTTCCAGTAAACTATTGCCGCAAGCAAACCAATAGGCGGAATCATGGCAGCTAAAGTAGTTCCCTGCGCCAATCTTTGTGAAAAACCACAGACATAAATCAATGCAGGAATCATAATTACACCACCACCAATCCCCAAAAAACCGCTCAAAATACCGGCTAAAATACCAGAAAATATAATTGCAATGTTCATATTTCTCCTTGACCTTAAGACCGCCCTAGACAATAATGTTTTCCTAATACAAAAATTTACAAGAGTAAATTATATGATCCTCGACACTAATTTCAAAACTATTTTAAAGAAAAGGCGGACCAGGTTTTTAGATGCAGTTGGCGATTCAGGCATAGCTATTTTGGTTTCCGCAAAAGAACACTTAAGATCAGTTGATTGGACTTATCCTTACAGGCAATCAAGCGACTTTTTCTATCTCACCCATTTTGTTGAGCCAAATTCCGTCATTGTTTTCGCACCTAAACGCAAAGAAGGGGAGTTTATTATTTTCAGCGAGGAGCACAATGCGGAAAAGGAAAGCTGGTTTGGGCCAATTATAGGCCAAACGAATGCTTGTAAAGTTTACGATGCAGATCAGGCATTTCCCATAACATTACTCGATAAAATCATGCCTGATCTTTTAGGCCATAGAACCGAGGTATATTTTGACATTGGTCTTGATGCTGAATTCGATTCAAAAATTTTTCATTGGGTCAATCAAATTAAAGCTAAAAGCAGGACCGGAATAAATGCTCCATATAAATTTATTGATATTGGCAAAATTATCCATGAAATGCGCTTAATTAAAGACGAGTTTGAAATTTCTCAAATGCGAAAATCTGCAAAAATTGCAGTTGCCGCGCATGCAAGAGCCATGAAAAAATGTGAGGCAGGCCTTTATGAATACGAATTAGCCGCTGAAATAATCTATGAATTCACGAAACAAGGGGGTAATTCCCCATCATTTCAAACCATCATTGGCGGTGGTGCAAATAGTTGCGTTTTACATTACACGAAAAATGATCAACCGCTAAAAAATGGAGATTTAGTCGTTGTCGATGCTGGCGTTGAATATGATTATTACTCTTCAGATATCACAAGAACTTATCCTGTGAATGGTCATTTTTCTCCGGAACAAAAAGCAATTTATGAAATAGTCTTAGAAGCACAAACAAGCACCATAAACAAAATCAAGCCCGGAGTTTCCTGGTTCGATTTACAGATAAATGCACAAAAAGTTATAACTGAAGGTCTGGTTTCTTTAGGAATTTTAAAAGGATCAATAAATGAACTTCTGGAAACTAAAGCTTTTCGTCCATTTTATTGGCACAACATTGGGCATTGGCTGGGAATTGATAATCATGATGTTGGCGAGTATAAACACGAAGGCCTTTGGCGTGCTCTTAAGTCTGGCATGGTTACAACAGTAGAACCAGGAATTTATATTGCTGCTCAAAATCAAAATGTTGATCCAAAGTGGTGGAATATTGGAGTTCGCATTGAAGATGACGTATTGGTAACTGATAATGGTTACGAAGTTCTAACCACGGGATTACCTAAGACTATAGCTGACGTTGAAACTTTTATGAAAAAATAGAGATAATAGATAGTAGCTTTTCCACCTTCACCCAGGGCGGCTCGCACCAAACGCTCGCGTGCCCTGGGCTAGAAAATATGTATTGACCTTTCAGGTCAGTTAGTTGTATTTAGGTTTTATTTTTATTTATGATAATACTTTGATTTTAGCACTCAATCCCTATTTATGACGCGCTGCTTTATTCTTGTGGATCATTCCTTTATTGACCATGCTATCGAGAACTGGAACTGCTTTTTTATAAGTCTCACTTGCCAAGGCTTTATCTTTTTTTTCAACTGCAAGAACAACTCTTTTCAATGCAGTGCGATACAATGAACGTAGACTTGCATTATGCTGCCTGTGTTTTTCACTTTGTTTAGCACGTTTTTTAGCTTGTTTAGTATTAGCCACTTAAAAATCTCCAATTTTATTAATTATAAATAATGATTGAAACTTAAAGAATAACTTAACCTATTGTTTTATTTAGCATATAGTATCCAATTTTTATGTTAGCTGTCAAGAACACTATATAACCTGAATTCGATGCAAGAAATATATTGAAATATGTAATTATTTTAGAAAAATACGGTAGCCGCAAGCTAAGGCGTTGTTGAATAAATAAAATGGCTAATTTTTGTCAAAACAACCAGTTACAAAAATTTAAACAAAATTTTCGTGGTTTTTTGCAATTTTCACCCATTAAAAATCAATATGTTACGAATTATTCAACAACGCCGCTACCTAAAAGTATTTTTTGTTTTTCGCCATTATTTCAACATGTTAACTAATTATTACGTCGAATTAAGGTTAATATAATAATCCAGCCATATTTTTTCAAACTAACATCGCATCACAGAACATACATCATCAACTATTGCGACCCTCGTTGCTGCTGCAATAGGGGCGGGCGGCTCATTGCTCACACCAACGTCAACCATATGGTCAGGATCTCGATCACTATTCCTGCCAATATTTAAGATTCGATTTGCAGCATAATTTTCTATTTTTAAAGGATAGAACGAATCACGCTCAAATTCAGGCCGCAAACACGTAATGTGGTACTCTCCTAATTTTTCAGGCGTTAATGGCTTGTCAGAATTTGGATGCATAAGCAATGAGATGATTTTACAAACTATTTCCCGAGTCTTCAAAGTACAATCACTAATATAACTAATGTGTCCCTCTTCAGTAACACATATTCTGTCATGCAATAAACAGTTTATATGCATCCTAATCATTTCTGAGTCATAACCTGGGCAGTTACCTTTTAACATTTCTGGTAAATTCGGATCACCTTGACCGTTACCCTTCACCGAAAAGACCATCCGCATAAATAATTGATGCGATCTAATTATAGGATTATTGGTAAGATTAAAGTCATCCGTAATTTTCTCACTGATCTCCGCCCGGCAATATAAAAGTGTTAACCGTAAAATGTTTTCGAAATATTCTTTATGTTCATTATGCTTTTTATCTTTATCACACTCTTTTATCAAACTTAATAAATCGCCCACAATAAAATGTATAAAGTGATAAGATTCACGATACTCAGCATTCTCAGCCAAATCAATATTGAAAGAATTTGACCATGATGATTTTGGCTGTGGGAAGAAATGTTTATAATATTCTGACAATAAGATATTCATAACCTGATATGCATACTTAGAATCTTGTTTGGGAAAGTAATGAGTTGCAATAAATGCAAACAATTTTGGAAGTTCTTCGGGAAATTTATTTAGGAGCTTCAGCATTATATTTAAAGCATTGGCACGAAATGTCACTTCTTTAACTTCGGGGTGTTCCATTAATAATGGTGAAATAGTTTCATCGCAAGCTTGATCTTTTAGAAGAGGATCTTCGGCCACATTTATTTTATGCACAATACCAAATGACCTAAATACGATCAGTTTTTTTTCTGTGAAAATATAAAAAATGTGATCTTCGTGATCATTATCTGCTACCCATGGAGTAGTGATATTCGGCGCCCATTCGGTAGAATCAAAATCAACCATATCTTTGTCTCTAGGACCAAAAATAGCGCGCAAATAGCAATATTCGAAATAAGTTATACGTGAGGTAATAATAGAATCTATTCCCAACCACTGCAATAACTTTGGATTGTCAAAAAAATCGGAAATAACAGGATTGGAGACGTTTAAATTCGCTAAAACTTTTTTATAATTTAACGTAGTAATAGCTGTTTCCAAGGCATTTTGTTGTAGTATTATAGTTCTATTCTCTGCGTTTGCATTATGTACTGTGACCATCATTTGCTCTACAATAGATTCATAAATTTCACCTAGTGCTTGTCTCCAGTTTGGATATTTTTGCTTTAAATCACCTAAACTTTTTACCTTTAAACATCGCAAAAATAAATACACGATAAAGTGTGCTTCTTTTTGTAATTCTGCTAAGCGTTCTTTATGGAGACTGCTAAAATCATATTCAACATTAGGGAATAACCCCAAAAAACTACTGGTTGATTTTTTTTCCAGCTTGTCATTTTTTTTAAGATCTTCCCATGCTTTTTGTTTTAAAGCTGAATCAATTTCATTAGTTTCCGAAATATCCAGAGACATAATGCAATCATTCTTCACATTATGCCTTTGTTGTTTCTGCCTCATCTTCTCCATTTCGCCAGCAGTAAAGTTAACACCTAAGTTTTTGCATACTGCAAATACTTTAGTAATAAAATTTTCACGCATAGTTTCTTTGGACATTTGATTTCTATATTCGTCATCTCTTGCCACAAATGATGAAGCTGCCACACTTTCCCCGCCTTGCACAAGACGCAAATTACTATTGCGGCCACACATCTCAGCTATTTGGATCATCCGAGATCTAGCAAAAGGATTCTTATCAAGTCTATTAGTGTTTATAATGATACCGCCTATCAAATATGATTCTATGTCACAACATATTCCACTTGTGTTGATTTGAACATAATCATTCGGTGAAACTAATTTGTTTTTAAATAAAAACCCTAAAATCTCATCATTACCTTCAAAAACAGCGCATGCCGCAAGTATTTTTCTAAATTTAACATCATCAAGAAATGCGTTATAATTATCATCAATAATATACTTTGCATAACTTTTAAGAACAATGCTAATTAACTTTTTTAGACTTAGATCTTTCTTATATTGAGCAAGAAAAATTTTATCTTGCTTTTCTGTTAAATATTCGGCGATACAATCAAGAAGTGCTTTCCGATAATCATTAGGTTTATCATTTTGCTCAGTCATAAGGGAAGTNNAATCGTTAATTAGCAATCTAATAAATTGATTTGTATCGGCAGCATCTGAAAGCCTAGTGGTTTCGAAAGAAGATGTCGAACTAGGAGTCGAGCTTGGTTCACTCGGGGGATCTGGTAAAGGATCTATTTCTGAATTTTCTGAAGTAGAAGCTATCTCCTGCCATTGAATACCTTCTGAAACTATATCGCCTTCCTGTACATATGGGGGAATAGGGTGCATGCCAACTAATTCTAATGATGTGTCATTTAACATAAAAAATCTCCGATAATAATTTATTTTTAAATTACCGCATTTTAGAGTTCATTCACATGCGATAGCCATTGTTGTGGTAAAAACAATAAAGTAAATGTTCATAATTAATTTATGAACTTAATTGATTGGATATAATATGACACCAAAAAGCATTCATATTTATCGTGATTTGAATATAGAACTTTCTTTAACAAAAAAATATCCGCTAAAAATACGTACATTTTCACAATATTTTTTAGTGTGTACGTAATTTCCACGGATACTGTTTATTGACAAATGTGCTATAATTATTATGAGAAAAACAGATTATTTGATAAAAACATATGCTTCTACAATCGAACAGTAGTGATTTTTATACGCAATGTAAAAAAAATATCAGCTATAAATTAACAGGAGATGTGGCAGAGATATGCGCACCATTATTTGCAAAATATCCACTTAACTATTTTTATTATAGTAGATCATATCCTGACAATTGCATGTTAAGAGTATTTAGCGACCTAACCTGGACAGATTTTTATAATAAAAATTGCCCCTTTTTCATCACCCGGGAAAGTGGGATATTTCTATGGGAAACGATTTTCCCAAAAAAAGTATTTCAATATGCAACTACTCACTTTAATCTTTATAATGGAACCTCGATAACAAAATGCTGCAATGACTTTGTTGAATATATAGGATTCGCCTCAGCTAATCCGGAATTTCACCCAATAGAGTTTTACTGTAACCAAAAAGATGTATTTAATAAATTTTATTTTTATTTCAAAGAAAAGGCTGCGGAACTTATAAAAAAGGCAGATAAAGAACGTTTAATGCTTCCACCACAATCTACATTACTAATATCTACAACTAAAAATTGGCAACAAAACAAAAATAGTAGTGAAATAGATTCAAAAGAATTTCAACCCAAAAAGATGTCAATGCATTTTAAAAATGGAGATGTATGTTTTTCTCCGCGGGAATTTGAAGTCTTGTCATTGCTGGCAGAAGGATACGGCATGAAACAAGTGGCTTCTGAATTAGACATTTGTGTCCGTACAGCTGAAACACATTTACAACGCGCTAAATCTAAAGCACAATCTTATACTACAATACAATTACTAGATGATTTTAGAGATAATTTGTTTCTATGAAAATCTCAGTGCTTGTGCACATGGAACTTCATTTTGCATCTAAATAGAGATTTATTCGTCAAGCATTATTTTTTGCCTTTTGACC
>PLMI01000008.1 GCA_003142435.1 Coxiellaceae bacterium
TATGTTGAATAAATAGTAATTAATAGGTATTGTCATTCCCGCGAAAGCGGGAATCCAGATTTTTTGTCTATGGATCCCCGACTGAATCTTTCGGGGATGACAAATAATTAAGCCTTTCTGGACGCAAAGAGTATTTATTCAACAACGTCGTAGATAAAAACATGTAATAAAAAAGTGTAGTAAAATCAAATACTTACGAAAAATAGAAGATAACACCGTAAATAATAACGTTTTTTGAACACGGAGATTACGAAATGCCTATAAACATCGCAATTCCAAGCGAAATTTTACCTGGTGAAGACCGAGTAGCAATGGTACCCGCCGTTGCCAAAACCTTCATTGCTAAAGGTTGTAAAATTACGCTAGAACACAACGCCGGCAGCAAAAGTTATTTTAATGACGAGGCTTTTGTAAATGCAGACATAGAAAAATCAGCCAAAAACTTATATGCAAATGGCGATGTCATCATAAAAATCCAAGCACCAACTGATCACGAAATTGCAGAAATGAAAAATGGCGCTATTTTAATTTGTCCATTATATCCGCACTTAAGGCCTGCAATTTTAAAAGCACTTTGCGCCAAAAACATCACTTGTTTCGCTCTGGAAAGAATTCCGCGCACAGTTTCCAGAGCACAAAATATGGACATTCTTTCCAGCCAGGCCGCAGCCATGGGGTATAAAGCAGCTTTACTTGCCGCCAATGAATGCAAATATTTCTTTCCAATGTTATCAACTGCGGCAGGCACAATGCGCCCGGCAAAAGTGCTAATCATAGGCGCAGGCGTTGCAGGCCTTTCTGCAATTGCCGCAGCTAAACGTCTTGGCGCTCGCGTAAGCGCATACGACGTGCGCCCGCAAACCAAAGAAGAAGTAAAATCTTTAGGCGCACAATTTATCATGCTGGAAATTCAGGCAGCCGGAGAAGGCGGCTATGCCCGTGAATTGACCGCGGAAGAAAAAACACAGCAACAAGCGCTCTTAGAAAAGCACATTATTGAAAATGATGTGCTAATTACTACAGCAGGTGTACCTGGCAAACCGGCGCCAAAAATCGTTACGCAAAACGTTATTGCAAAAATGAAACCTGGCTCCGTAATTGTCGATATAATGGCGGAAATGGGAGGCAATTGCGATCTTACCAAAGCCGGCGAAAAAATTGATTTTCAAGGCATTACAATAATTGGCACAAAAAATCTTGCCAGCAGCCTTTGCGTAAACACGAGCGAAATGTTTGCGAAAAACGTTTTCAATTTTTTAAGCCCGTTCATTAACAATGGCGAACTGAATATAGATTGGAACGACAAAGTTATTACAGCAACTTTGGTAACACATCAAGGAAGCATAAAAGATGAGACATTAAAAAATTTAAATCAATAAATAACCTGAATTCGACATAAGCAATTAAAAATATATATTGAAATAAAAAATTAAACAGCCACGTTTTTTGTGGCACCATAAATACTCTGAAGGAGTAAATATAATTCTAGCCCAGGGCGAGGATCGCGTCTTTCGCGACCGCAACCCTGGGAACAAAAAAGAGGAAACAAAATGATTTTTGACGGCTTTATTGCACTTTACATTTTCACCTTGGCAGCTTTTACCGGCTATGAAGTAATCAGCAGAGTGCCGGTAATTTTACATACGCCGCTTATGTCGGGATCAAACTTTATTCACGGTCTTGTAGTGGTCGGCGCAATTCTTGCCTTAGGACATGCAACCACGACAGCAGAGCAAATTTTAGGGTTTATTTCCGTTTTTCTCGCAGCAGGCAACGCAGTTGGCGGTTACGTTGTAACGGCTCGCATGTTAGAAATGTTTAAATCAAGTAAAGGTAAATAATCATGGAAATTAGAAATTTCATAATTCAAATCGCATATTACGCAGCATCTGTTTTGTTTATCATCGGCTTAAAGCGCATGAGTTCTCCGAAAACGGCCACTAGTGGAATTTATTGGGCAGGAGCTGGCATGTTTGCCGCAACTGTTGTTACTTTTTTGTTCCCGGGAATTCACAATTTTTTATTAATTCTCATCGCTTTGATTTTAAGCTCAATTGTTGCCTGGTATTCAGGAAAAATCGTAAAGATCACGGCAATGCCGGAAATGATAGCACTTTTCAACGGCATGGGCGGCGGTGCTGCTGCAACTATCGCTGCAGTTGAGCTCATCAAATTAGGCGGCAATGCACCGGTTGAAATATCCTCGATTATGGTAATTTTAGGATTATTCGGCGCGCTCATCGGCAGCACTTCTTTTACCGGCAGCATTTGTGCAGTGTTTAAATTGCGCGATTGGATTAAAAAAGCAACGCACTTTCCTATGCAACAAATGGTTAACATCACAGTTTTTGGTTTGGCTATTGCGCTTGGAATTTTATTTGTCATCACGCATTCGATAACTCTTCTCGTCCTATTTTTTATAGCAAGCGCTGCGTATGGCGTTCTCATGACTATTCCAATCGGCGGCGCCGATATGCCGGTTGTAATCTCTCTTTACAATGCTTTTACCGGCCTTGCAGTTGCCTGCGAGGGTTTTCTGCTAAACAACATTGCCATGATAATCGCCGGAACTTTGGTTGGGTCTGCCGGCACTCTTTTAACTTTACTCATGGCAAAAGCTATGAACCGCTCGGTGGCAAATATAATTTTCTCGAAATTTGGCGTAACTTCTGAAGGAAGCAGCGTTCAAGGTGAAATGAAATCCATGGAAATCTCCGATGCCGCACTCACTTTAAGTTACGTAAATTCAGTGGTAATCGTCCCAGGCTATGGCATGGCAGTTGCACAAGCGCAGCAAAAAGTATGGGAATTAGCGCAGCTTTTAATTTCTAAAGGAATCAATGCGCGATTTGCCGTTCATCCTCTCGCAGGAAGAATGCCGGGGCACATGAACGTTCTTCTGGCCGAAGCCAACGTCCCT
>PLMI01000024.1 GCA_003142435.1 Coxiellaceae bacterium
AAAATATCAATAAAATCAAATACTTACGAAAAACACAAATAATTTAGTGAAAATTTACCTGATTACTTGCGGTCAAAGTTCTTTTTATAAGCTGCCCGCCTGGAACTGAAAAAGCGAGCTCATCAAAGCCTGCTTCTACCGCTCTAATCAAACCAAATTTTTTGTAATGCGAACTAAATTCATTAACTATTCCTCTGCTATTGCCTATAACTGGAAAAGCTAAAAGTCCGATTAGTGGGCTGCCAGTTACAGCGCTGATAAAAAACATAGCACCATAAGCAAAGGCTAAATTTGTTAGACCATGAGAAACTCCGTCCACTGTTTTTTGCAATAAATCTTGTTGTTCATCAGATGTTGCTGCTTTTGCCTGCACATAGCTTTCTTTGCATAACAAAGTAACATCATGAGCAAGTGCTGGTCCTTGAAAGGAATGGCGCAACATCATCTCTCCAGTTAATTTTGCTGTTGCACCTTCAGCACTTGCTGCTAAGTCTTCTAAGTGTGATGCGGTTTCTTTATCAAGATGTTGTTTGATTACATTCCACATTTCCTGCCAAAATGCTGAAGCGATGCCAGCTGCATAAAACCAAAAACTGGCGGAAAATATTTGCTCTTGCAAAATACTACCTAAAAATTCAAAAAAACCAGTGTTCTCATAAAACGGTGAAGCATTTGCAGACGCAGCAGAAACCCAACAATTTTCAGGATCAACTTGTGTTTCGTTGATAGAGTTGTCAGTTAATTTCAAGGTAAATCTAGCCGGCGGCAACACGCGGCACAAAGCACGTGCGCCAGAAATTTCAATTTGATTACCGCTAAAATCCAAGTGCGTTAAGGTTGTGTCAGGATGCGATGCATTCAAAGCCCATTTAAGATCGCGGCTTATATAAGAATTCCCCAAATCATTTTCATGTGGAATTTTGCTGATTAACTGTTTGGCAAGCGTTAATGCACCGGAACTGCTGATTTCATTTCCAGCCAAAGTTACGTTTTGCAAAAAAGTTGCAGGCAAGTTTTTCGCTAAATTTTCTATTGCTTCATCACTTAATCCACAATCACTAAAATCAATTGTCGTAATTCTCGTGTTGGATAGAACCTGCGCAAAATTAATAAATGCCAAATTGTCGATTAAATTATTACGCATTATAAGTTGTGTAATTGTTGAATTATGACCTAAAGCATTTGTCAAATATTGCATGCCAATTGAAGTTATTTCATTATCGGAAAAATCGAAAGATTGCATTGAAAAGTTTGGATTTGACAAAAAGTAAGATAAGCGAATGATTCCATTATCGGCTAAAACATTAGATGCAAAATTTGCCTCTGTTACAGAAGAACCCAACGTAGCATTTGCAAAAAACTCCAAACCAAACTCCGAAATGTAATTACCGGCAAATGAAACACATTGTAAATTACTGTGAGCAACACAATAACTAAACTGGATTATTCCATTATCCCCAACATAGGTGGCAGCCAAAAACAATCTTTGCAGCTTACTGTTACACAAGCCTAAACCAACCGTCGCCACGCCGCGATCACCTAATGCATTGCCGCTTAAATTAATCTCCAGCAAAGAAGTATTTGGCAAAACAGAACTTAATTTTTCAACACCAACAGCAGTTATTTGATTATTTGAAACATCTAAAATTTCAAGAAAGGTGTTGTTTTCCAAAAATGAAGAAAAAGCATTAAATTCTTCGCCATCTATGTTTGAATTTGCAAGTGTAAGACTTGTTACATTGGCATTTTGCAGATAGTGACCTAGTGCACATAAATTATCTTGTGTTACAGGCAACCTGGAAAAATCAATTTTCTTTAAAGTAAGTGGTAAATGTGAAATTAATTGCGACAATCCGAAAGATGAGAAGTTGTTATAACCTAAAAATAACTCGGATATGTTAGTATGGTTAAATATCTCAAGAAGATATGGAATTGATTCGTCATTCAAAGAGTTATGTGATAAATCTAAAACACTTAAATATAAAGCTTTAGGCAATTGCTCAGCTAGTACCGCCACAGTTGCTTTTGATATGTTATTTCCGGAAATATTTAAAGATGTTAAATTTTGCACACGCATTTGCGCAAGCATTTGTGCAGCCCGTTCATCTCCTATCATTCTGCCGGAAAAATTTATGTTTTCTACTTGAGTTACGTTAGCAAAAAAATCAGCAATAATTAGGGCTTGCTCTTCTGATAAAGGCATTTTATTTGCAAAGCCACTACCGGAAAAATCTACTGTACGCAAAGTATTGCCATGAGAAGCAGATATCTTTTCACATATTTCATGCAGAAATGTACTCTCCCATTTTTCCCATTGCTGTTTGCTTAAATTAAATTCACTTATAAGTTCATTATCTACTCTTTCGATTATTCGCAAAATTTCATCGGTATCTTTAACTTGCGCCAAAATTCCATTTAGGCATGATTGCCCTTCGTAAATATCATTAACGTTTATATGTTTAAAATCACCGCAAATTGTACAAACGTGTTTTGCAAGCTGCTGTACATATGTCCAAAAACGCCGGTTTTCTTGGCAGTTATGTTTACTTATAAAATAATCGAACTTTTGATAAATAAATTGCAGAATTGACATCAACAAGCGCAATTTTGTGTAGATTAAATATAAAGAAGCCACCCCAAAAAGAGGATCTAAGGAATAATTACGTCTATTGCTGCCGATGCTCCATAAACAATAATTTGCATACAATGATAAAATCCGTGAACCTCCGTTTGCAGACAGATTTGCATTTCGCGAAATGACCAACAAAGTTTCTTCGCGAAGATCACGTAAAAAATCTACATCGCAGCCTACAGAAGCAAAGTGATGTAAATCGTTCTCATCAAGTGCTGCGGCAAATTCTGTCAGTGATGACAAGGAAAGAAGTTTGGCTGCCCCCTCACTAGACCGCGCCAATTGCAGCATTGCAGGAACAAGTTTTTTGGTTCTGTCATGTCGTTGCCACATCGTCAATGCTTCTGCACGCGCGAGCCGCCTTCTTTCCTGCAATAATGGCGAAGACCAGCATAAAAAATCACGGAAAAAGCTTTTTTGATGACTACTAAAACTTTCGCATATACGATCAACTTCTTCTTCAGAAATATTATTCCAATTGCGCCGCCTGAGTGTTTGCCCCAATCCCAAAATTATCGGCGTGAAAAATAGCGAACAGAACCACCAGAAATTACCATTTAGATAAGTTGTCAGAGTTTGCTGATTAGCCGCAATACCAGCTAAAATTTCCCAGGCGCGAGTTCCAAAGCGATTTTCAGGAAAAATAAAGTAGCAAATAAGATCATACGACAGAAGTGTCGTGAATTCTACCGGCCAAATTCCTTCAATAAAAACATTAGCGCCGCGAAAAAAACCATCGGCCATAATTGCCTGCCTTGACTTTTTTAAAGAACCAAGAGGTAGCGCACTTCCTGCAAACAACAACGGCTTATTTTTTTCTGACTGTACTGTACTTTCTACGAGAGGCCAGCTATACATAGACATATGTCTCTCAGCAAAAGTTACGCCTCGTTTTTCCAGTTCCTGCCTAATTATTTTTTCTAAATCTTCGATTTCATCTTCATTAACAAGGCTTTCTCTATTTAATAAAACATAACTCAATAAAAATTTTTCTATAAGAGATGATCGCGAAAACCACTTAACAAAACTATTGTACGAAGGAACTACAAAAACATTTCTCAATTCGCGCAGGAAACTTACTGCATTTTTTTCTGCCGATGAATCGGAAAGTGTTTCGTAAGGAAAATTTTCTAGGTCTTGAATGTTTGAATTATGTTGCATAACACTATTCTTTGTAATTTGATGAGCAAAGAATAGCTTTGAAAAAAAATGCAAACAATACCGTGTTTTTGGTTAAAATCTCGACAATTGAAATTAATTAGGATTTGCTATTCAGCTGGAGGAGGAGCTAAAACTTCGCGATTGCCATTTGATTCCATGGAAGAAACAATGCCTGCAGCTTCCATTGCTTCGACAATTCTAGCCGCACGGTTATAACCGATTTTAAATCTGCGTTGAATACTTGAAATGGAAATTTTTCTTGTCTCCGTTACAACTCTCACTGCCTGATCATACAAAGAGTCTTGTTCAGAGTCAGTGTTTTCTTCGCCGTTACTATCAAGTCCAAGACCTTCAAAAGCAGAACCGCCGCTGCCACCTTCGATAATATCGTCAACGTAGTCCGGTCTTCCGCGGCGCCGCCAATCTCTTGCAACTTTATGAACTTCTTCATCGGCAACAAACGCGCCGTGAATTCTTGTTGGCAACCCGGAACCAGGCGGCAAATAAAGCATATCTCCGTAACCTAAAAGTTGTTCTGCTCCCGACTGATCTAAAATTGTGCGTGAATCAATTTTTGACGACACTTGAAATGCAATACGCGCTGGAATGTTGGCTTTGATTAAACCGGTGATAACATCCACCGAGGGTCTTTGGGTCGAAACCACCAAGTGGATCCCGGTTGCCCGGGCCATCTGAGCCAGTCTGGCAATC
>PLMI01000044.1 GCA_003142435.1 Coxiellaceae bacterium
TTTTTTATTACATGTTTTTTGCCGGGATTAATCTGTTTTCAGTCAAAAGTGCTAAAATTAACATGGTTGTAATAAAAATTTCTGATTCAATTCATTTTGCTGATGAAATAATAATAACAATAATTAAACGATGGGAGAATAGTTATGTTTCACGAGAATATGCTTGAGGATAATGTTAGAAGAAATTTATTAGCTTCGTTGGGCGCGTGGCATTCGGGAATATTTAGGACAGGAAATGATTCTATGAGAGCACAGGAGGCTAAAGAAGCATGGAAATTTATTGCTGGTTTCGTGTGGGTTAATAAAAAAATAAAGACTTGCGAGCAACTTAAAAATGTTTTAGCTGATTGTTCTAAGCAGGGAGGCCGAGAGTCATTTGAATTCGAAGCTTATGCTTTATTTGAACAGAAGTACTACTCTCTTGCGGGAAGTGAAGATACTTTCGGTATCTGTGATAAAATGATTTCAGAAGAAAATTTCGAGGAAGCAAGCCAGTTTTATATATCAAAGCGCTCACCTTCTGTTATTGTTATGCCGAAGTTCGAAGTTGAGAAAAAGAAAACGGTTTCCCCGAAACCTAGCACTAGCGCTAGATCTACCGAAGAAACGACTACCACAACGAGATCTTCCGCTAGCTCTATTTATGAAGAAGAAAAGACTCCGCTAATATCTTCCTCTAGGTTAAGTGCTTCTGCAGCTGAACTTAAAAATGATGCAGATACTTCCTCTTCTAAAACTGAGACTAGTTTTGGATTCGGAGCGACGATTGCAAAGGCAGTTACTTCTATATACGGGGGCATAGCTTCTTTTTTTGGAAGTATTGCTGCTTACAGAAGGGACATGCAAAGAAATAAATTGTTTCCTATGCTTTGTAATATACGCGATAGTTATAAGGGTCAAGAGGCTGAAAATGAAGGCGTTAGAGAAGCGCTTAATTTGATTTCCTTTATTTTTGGTTACGTTACTGAACATAAAGATATCAATACCCCAAGTCAATTGAGAGATATGCTATCCAAAGAATTTCAGCAAGAAGACAATTCCTCATGGGAATCCAGAGCTTTCAAATATGTTAATGATAATTACACGAGTATAGATTTATGTTATAGGAACGCTTCCGCAGAAAAGCTGCAAGATGATGGATATTCAACTAAGGCGATATATTTTTACCGTATGCATTCACATCCAAATGAAACTTCGTCCATGTCTGGTCATTTACAACCTACTCATAGCGCTCGATGTAGTTCTACTTTGAACGCATCTGCTGCTTCTGAAAAAGACTCTGAATCTGTCGCTGAAGAAGGATTAGCTTCCTCGGCTTCTGCCCCTAAGGTAGTAGAGAAAGCAAAAAAGCCTCAAGTTGCAGATACCAACAAAGCTTCCTGCTGTTTTTCTTGTTGGGGAGGATTATTTTCCATGTTTGCGAGATTATCACATGGAGCAAAAAGCTCAATTGCTCCAGTGGCATCTACATCTGGTAGTCAGGATCCTGAAGAAGTTGCTGCAATTGCAACCAGCTCAAAAATCAATTAAATAATTATTCAATTTGCTAAAATCGAAAATAATTTTAGCTGATTGATAAAAAAACATACAAGACGTTGAAGCGGTAAAAAAGATGCATAAGCAAGTGTTATATTACCCTAGTCTTGGCAAAGAACACTTGTTGAGTCTTTTTTAATTTGTAAGCTAATTGCTCCCTCTGCACAGGACAGATAATTACAAAATTATACTGGTAGGCGTAAGCTTTACCTGCGGGTTGTTGCACCGCAATTTTGCGATACACGCAAGCTAAAGCTTGTGATTACCAGCATCATACTATTTATAATTTTTGTCTTGTGCGGAGAATTGTGTCATAACTTAAGTTGACCTTTTTGGTCAGTTAGTGGATTATGTGCGTAAAATAAGGTCATACTATACACATAATTTTATTTTATGCACAAAAAAACTATTAAACAAATTTCTGCGGATTTAAAGGCGCGTAAAATTTCGGCGCTTGAATTAATCACGCATTTTTTGGAACGTATCAATAAATTTGATTCAAAAATAAATTCATTCATTACTGTAATTACTGATGTAGCAAAAGAGCAGGCAAAAATTGCTGATCAAAAAATTGCCAAAAAAGAATTTACTCCGCTACTTGGTATTCCAATTGCACACAAAGATAATTTTTGTACCGCAGGAATCAAAACCACTTGTGCATCCAAATTGTTACAAAATTTTATTCCTTCATATGACGCAGAAGTTGTTGCAAATTTAGCTAAAAGCGGCTGCATTATGCTTGGTAAAACCAACATGGATGAATTTGCCATGGGCTCATCGAACGAAAATAGTTTTTATGGACCTGTAAAAAATCCTTGGGATTTGCAAAGAGTTCCTGGGGGATCCTCAGGCGGTTCAGCTGCTAGCGTTGCAGCGCACTTAACCATGGCAGCAACTGGGACTGATGCTGGTGGATCAGTCCGCCAACCTGCTGCTTTTTGTGGTGTTACTGGTATCAAACCTACTTATGATCTTATTTCAAGAGAAGGAATTATTTCATTTGCTCCAACTTTTGATCACGCTGGAATATTAGCGCGAAATGCTGAAGATACTGCTATTTTGCTTAATGGCATGATTACTTCTGTAAGAAAAGACCAGGATTACACTAAAACTTTGAATAATTCATTGCGTAATTTAACTGTTGGTCTTTTAAAAGAATATTTTTCTGCAAATTTGGAAACTGGAGTTGCGATAGCATTAGACGAGGCCATTACAATTCTGGAGAAACTTGGTGCTAAAATAAAAGAAATAAGTTTGCCGAATATTTCCTATTCCATGGCAGCGTATCGAACTATTTCACTGGCAGAATCTGCAAAAAGTTTTGCATCCTTTATTGATGAAAATCAAAAGGATTTAAAGCTAGATATTTCTGCAAGTAATAATTGTTTGGGAAGAGAAATGAAAAGGCGAATTTTGCTTGGAACCAATATATTATCGCCTGTTAACTATGAATCTTATTACATTAAGGCACAAAAAGTGCGTAAGTTGATTGCCGATGATTTTCAAAAAGCTTTTCAAAGTGTAGATGTGATTTTGGGCCCTACTACGCCAAACAGTGCATTTAAACTTGGTGATAAAACAAAAGATCCGGTAAGCATGTATTTGTCTGACATTTGCACTACAGCTGGCAATATGACAGGGCTTCCAGCAATTTCTATTCCGATTGGATTTAGTGAATCTTTGCCGGTTGGCATGCATTTAATTGGCAATTATTTTAACGAAGATTTGCTTTTAAACGTTGCACACAAATATCAGCAGGAAACGGATTGGCATAACAGAATTCCTGAGAATTTTTAATTTTAATATATAAATAAACGTCGATATGAAAACTGAAACAAAAATTACAACAAAACAAAAATGTGAATTGCGCAGTAAAGCGCATTCTTTAAAACCAGTAGTAACAATCGGTTCTTCTGGCTTAACGATTTCTGTGCATAAGGAAATAGATCGCACCCTGGAAGATCATGAATTGATAAAAATCCGCGTTAATGCAGAAGATCGCGATTATAAAAAGCAAATTATTGCAGAAATCTGTGCTTATAATTTTGCGGAATTAATTCAAATCGTTGGGAATATTGCAACCATTTATAGAAAAAAATTTGCCTTAAGTCCGCGTTTTAAAAACATCAGCTTACTGGTGCGTAAAATAATAAATATAGTTTCACAAAATGAAGGCGTGGAAAAGGCGTATATTTTTGGCTCGCGAACCAAAGGTGATGCAAAAGATGTCTCTGATATCGATCTTGCGATCGCAGGCGAGAAAATTTCAGCAAAAGAGTGGTCTGAGATTTGCGATAAAATTGAGGATTTAGATACTTTGTTGGCATTTGATATAATAAGACTTGATACTTCTGACGTTGGTTTGCAAGATGAAGTTAAAAAACATGGAGTTATAATTTATGAGCGACATTAAATTTTCAATAATTAACTTAGAAAAAGCAATTTCGAGGTTGGAAGAGGCAGTCAATGAACCACAAGTAAATGATTTTGTAATCGATGCAACTATTCAACGATTCGAATTTGTAATAGAGCTTTTTTGGAAAACATTAAAGCGATTAATNNTTGAGGGGATTGAATCAAGTACGCCAAAAGATACCTTAATAAAAGCGCGTGAAAATAAATGGCTATCAGATAGTGATATTTGGGTACAAATGTTAAGAGATAGAAACGAGACTTCTCATGTGTATAATGAAACTAAAGCAAGAGAAATTTATCAACATGTCCATGATTATTTTCCGGAATTGAAACGTGTTTTTCTCGCATTAAAGGAAAAATTCTCAAAAGATTTACATGCAGAAAATTAGCGCAATAATTATTACTAAAAATGAAGTATTAAATATCGGACGATGTTTACAGTCACTTCTTTGGGTAGACGAAATTGTAATTTTCGATTCTGGCAGCACTGATGGCACACAGGAAATTTGTAAGAAAATTACCGGAGCAAAATTAAAGTTAGTCGAAACTGATTGGCCTGGTTTTGGCAAGCAGAAAAATCGTGCTTTAGATGCGGCAACTTCTGAATGGATTTTATCGATTGACGCTGATGAAATTATCAGCGAAGAACTTAAAAATGAGATTAACAACATATTGTCATCTTCTACGATTGCTTTTGCAGCCTATAAAATTCCAAGACAAAATTTTTTTCAGAATCGCAAATTGAAATATTGTCTGAGTTCAAAAGACGATGCGCCAATAAGATTAGCACAAAGAAAATTAGCTAAGTTTAGCGATGACATTGTTCATGAAAAAATGTTGATTGATGGCAGCGTTGGTCTTCTAAAAAGTAATATTGTTCACTATCCATTTCGCGATTTGACCGAATTGCTTAATAAAGCCAATCTCTACTCTACTCTTGGTGCGCAAAAAATGTTCGCAAAAAATAGCAAACCAAGTATTGCAAGTACATTATTGCACGCAATTTGGGCTTTTTGCCGCCTTTATTTTTTAAAACTGGGGCTCCTCGATGGTTGGCCGGGTTTTTTAATTGCTCTGGCTAATTTTGAAGGCACGTTTTATCGTTACGCGAAATTAATTGAATTGTGCGATAAAAGCAAGTAGCATGTTTTTTTTATTAGATTCATTTTCCCATTCAGGTAACCGGGAAGTTGGTGCAATTCCAACACTGCCCTCGCAGCGGTAAGCAAATTAGAGATATTTGGGCGAACACGTAGGTTCGCCCCTACATTTCCGTTGGACCAAGATCACTGTTTTTTTCTGGTAAACCCAGAAAAAAATGGGAAGATCCCAGCGTTGCAAAGTCCGAAGACCGACCTTGATGGTTTTTTAACCTCATATGTCGCGAAGGGCTGCATAATGAAAATTTACATTTTCAAGCTAGCTGCATTTTTTTGTTGTTTTATTTACTCCTCGTCAATTTTTGCAATTGAAGAAATTCCTGATGTTTATGTAAGTAGTTCAGATAATCCTTTTGATCAGTCTAATACGGAAAAAAAACCAACTCCTACTCTATTAAGCAAAAGTCCCATAGAAACAATTACCGCTAAAGATATAGAATTGAGCAAAGCGCAAACTCTTGATCAATTGTTACAAGGTAAATTTGGTGTGCAAACCAATGATCTTTACGGTGATGGCAATCATTCCAACATAAGCATGCGCGGTTTTGGTGATAATGCATCTTACAATACTTTGATTTTAATTGATGGCCAGCCGATAAGTAATCCTGATACTGCCCTTCCCTCCGTAAATTTTGTGCCTTTGTCACAAATTGAGCAAATCGATGTTATGCCAAGCAGTGGTAGCGTTCTTTACGGAGACCAGGCTGTTGGCGGCGTTATTAATATAACTACAAAGCATCCCAAGGAAACTTCTCGAAATATTACTGCGGAATATGGAAGTTTCAATGCGCGTAAAATAAACGGGATGTGGAGTGATAAGTTTAAGAACGGTTTTGGTTATATTGTCAACGCGTTGCATTATGATACGGATAATTATAGGGAACATAATTATTTTCAAAGCAATAACATCAATGCTATGTTGAGTTTCGATTCTGAAAATACACAAAGCTACTTGCATTATTGGAAAGTAGACAATCACATGCTTTTACCTAACGGATTAACGGCAGAGCAAGTTGCCGAAAATCGCAGACAAGCCGATAGCGATATTCCATTTAACAATCAAAATACTGATCTTTTGCAATTTTCATTAAAGCAAAAATTGAATGAAAATAACGTTTTCGATTTAAAGTCTTATTTCGAAAATATGACTGGTGTCGGAGCTTATGAGTGCAATGATATGCCATTGCCATTTAGTGAAAAAAGATCGGTCATTAATTTTACTCCGTCGATAGCGAATAATTTTGATTTTTTTAACCGATCATTTTTTCCCACTTTAGGTTTTGAATTTAATTCTGGTGAATATACTTATAGCGATAATAGTGCAAAACAAATAGAAAAAGCTTTGTTTGGACAAATTAACACCTATTTGACATCAAAACTATCGGTTTCAGCGGGCGCAAGAGCAGCGGCTGCTAATTACGATGTAACTAATCAAAATGGAAATAACAACCCAACTGATCGCGCTAATGCCACAGATTTAGAAGGATCTTACGCCTTTACGAAAAACTTAAGGACATTTATAAAGCGAGCTGATAGTTTTCGCTTTCCTAAAACTGATGAGCAAGCCTGGACTTTGCCTGGTTCGCCGCCATTGAAAACACAAACGGGTACTACATATGAAACAGGTTTTGAACTACAGAAAAAATATTTGTCGCTCCTTTTCGAAATTTATGAACTCGATTTAAAAAATGAAATCATGGTCGTTCCAGTAAGCGATGAGAATTATTACGGTTATAATGAAAATATTGATCCGACAAAGCGCAGAGGCTTTATAATCAATGCTGAAATTCCTTTGTTCAGCAAATTTAAAATTGCCGCTGATGAAAGTTACGTTGACGCAAAATTTAGCTCTGGGGATTTTTCTGGTAATAGGATTCCTTTTGTTGCTGCAAACACAACGAGATTGGCAGTAATTTATCAGGAAAATAAATATTTCGAAATGTATATTGAGGGAATTTACATTAGCTCACGTTATCCTGCAAATGACTTGGAAAATAAAGATAACTTGCTTGGTGGTTTTACGGTTTACAATTTAAATTTGAATGTAGTCAAAGAGCCTTACACGCTTGGGCTTAAAATAAATAATCTTAGCAATAAACAATATTATTCTTATGTAACAACTACATATAATGCTAATAATTCGGTGTCGACAATGTATTATCCCGCAGCTGGAATAAACGCAGTAATATCATTAAGCATCAACTTTTAGAAAATTATGAAAAAATCGATTGCCTTATCAATTTGTTTGCATGTATTGTTTTTTACACTTTTTGCGATAAATTTTCATTTTTCACTGCAAACACTTGAGGGAAAAACATCTGAACCTTTTATACATTCATATTTATACGAATCGCATGCAAATAAAACTTCACTTTTGCACCAAGCGAAAATTCTATTAAACAATTCAAATAATCAGAGGCTAGTGGATAAAACAAAAGTAGATATAGCGGAAAATCATGAGAGACATTCTTTTTCCTTCTCAATAACTCAACCCTCTCCTGCTGTAATTAATACTAATGAAAATAAAGTCTCTGAATTAGCGAAAAAATTACACGATGTAATACAAAATAACATTGAACGGCCAAAAGAGATTGCAAGTTTAATAAAAAATAAAAACATAGAACTTATTTTTGTCCTTTTTCCAGATGGTACAGTTAAAGATTTACAACTTGCAAAATCAAGCGGCATAAAGATTTTAGATACGCTGGCATTGGATGCTATGAATACTATACAGCCAATTATTTTCGCTAAAGATTTTTTACAACGACAGGAGCAATTTCATATAAACATTGTTTTTGATTATTAGACGATTATTTTTTCACTAGTTTTTCAAATATGACGTAAAAGCGTCGGCCAAATAATGTTTTTCGCCCGACGCTTTTTTAGTTATTTAATAAGAATTCTCTGATTTTTGAAAAATTATTTACCTTATGATTTTTGGGTACATCCAGCCGCCAATAATTATTAGCGCTATCATTGTCCCGGATAAAATAAAAAAATCTGTCATTAATCCATAAGCGCTTATTGTATTTGGCAACATAAAAGCACGCAATGCGTCTACTTCATATGTTAAAGGATTCCACGTGGCAATTATTTGTAGCCAATGCGGCATAATTGTAATTGGATAAATGGCGTTGCTGGCAAAAAACAAAGGCATCGTTATTACCTGACCAATTCCCATGAAACGTTCACGTGTTTTTACTATACAGGCGACTATAGTTGAAAGCGTAGAAAAAATTATTGCCTCTAAAGAAATGAAAAAAATGATGCCCAAGATTGAAAAAAGTGACCAATTTATTGTTAATTGCATTAATAAAACCAGTAATAATACAACAATGACTTGAGTTATAGAACGAATACTTGCCGCAATGCCCTTTCCTAAAATGATTGCATTACGCGAAGTTGGTGAGACTAGAATTTTATGCATTATTCCAAGATCTCGCTCCCAAATAATTGCTAAACCGTAAAAAATTGAAACGAATAGCACACTTTGCGCCATAATTCCTGGAGCGATAAATAGGACATAAGACTGCTGACCGATTATTTCCATATGGATTCTTGCAAACACTTGTCCAAATATCAAAAGCCACAAAACTGGCTGCAATGAACGGGAAAACAATTCAGTTGGTGTGCGAATTATTTTTAGAGTTTCATACTCTGTGATAGTGATGATTTGGCGAATAAAATTTAGTAACGTGCGCATAAAATGCATAAATTTAACCTCCGAGCGCTTTATTAATTTTACGTTGTCTTGCCGATTCCCTGAAGGTCAAATCAGTTTCTAATCCTCCTTTACCTGAATACTGAATAAAAACGTCTTCCAAAGTTGCATTTTCTTTTTTCAATAAAAGAACTAGTTTACGTGGGCTACCTTGCACGCTTATTTTTCCTTTATCCATTATGGCTATCTCATCACATAATTTGTCTGCTTCTTCCATGTCATGCGTCGTTAAAAATACTGTAATTTTAAATTTTTTATGTGCAGCTAATAAATATTCCCAAAGGTTCGCCCGCGCAATCACATCGAGTCCAGAAGTAGGTTCATCTAGAAATAATATTTTTGGTCTATGCAACATCGCCTGAACGACCTCAAGACGGCGAATCATGCCTCCCGAATAAGTGCTTACTAACTTTTTTGCGAAATTCTGTAAGTCCATCAATTCCAATGCTTCATTAACTCTGATTTTTCTTTCTTTACGTGGGATGTTGTAAAGTTTGGCGAACAGCATTAAGTTTTCATAACCTGTAAGAGCACCATCTGCTGAAATTAATTGTGGTACATAACCAATCAATTGACGAATTTTTTGCGGTGATTTTATGACGCTCTCGTTGTCAATTAATGCATCGCCTGATGTTGGAATAAGCAAGGTAGTTAGCATTTTTATTAACGAACTTTTTCCCGCTCCATTTGGGCCTAACAGGCCGAAAATAATATTGGGTGGTATTGAAATATTGAGAGAATCAACAGCTGTTAAGCTGCCATAACGACATGTTAAATTTTGTGTGACTAGTATCATGTGAAGATGAGTTTATTAGACTTCTTTCAAAACCAAGGTTTCGAAAGAAGTCTATTCTTTGCTTTCTAAAAGCCGTATCAATTCCGTTAATGCAAAAACAACCGCTTGTTGTCTGATAGAATCGCGCGTACCGTTAAAGTTTTTTCGCACCCATTTTAAAGGCATATCTAAAACCTTCCAGGCAAAATAAACCGTGCCTATAGGNNTTTCCAGGTCCTTCTCCCGTTGGTCCTGCTATACCGGTTAGGGCAATACTTATGTCTGATTTTCCATTTCGCAATGCTCCTATAGCCATTTCCTTAACAGTCTCCTCGCTTACAGCACCATGCTCTTCTAGAGTTTTAGCAGAGACACCCAACAAATCTTTTTTAGCGCTGTTGCTATAAGTGACATAACCTCTTTCAAAATAAGATGACGCGCCAGATATTGCTGTAATAGCTGCTGACAGCAATCCACCAGTACAGGATTCCGCAATTGTCAGAACTAATTTTCTGGCCTTTAAAATGGTCCCTAATTGTTGGGAGACGATTTCTATGCTTTTGTTCATGTCGGTCCTTTAACTATAAAATTATTAACTATAATTTTTCCAATTGTTTTTTAGAAGCTATACAACAACTAAAACAATAACAAATTTTACGTTAGTTTTAAATAAATTTTGTATTTGATTTTTTTAGCATAAGTTATGGCAGCGATAATTTGGGTACTTTTTTCTTGCTTATAAGTCAAGCAGCTATTTTTAGTTCTCGCGTAAATAGGCGATTTATATTTGCTAAAATAGAAGTTAAATTTCACTTTCTCTTAATTATTTCTTAAGGTTTATAGGGTAAAATGTATCATTAAGAATAATAATTAAGTTCCATCAAGATAACAAACAACCATAATAATAAGAAAATAACATATGACATATCCAATCGTTAGAAAGATATCTAATCGCGCTTTTGATTATGTGACAAAAAAAATGCACTATTTTGGCACACATGTAAAAGATAAAAAAACTAAAGAAGCTCATGATTATATATGGGCGGTTACTCCAATAGATGCTGTATATTGTAATTTATTGCCTGGAGATGTAAAAGCCACATCCGTTTGGTTAAAACTCTCGCCAGGGCAATTGAGGATTTTTGAAGAGTCGGGAATAAAATTAACTGCTGCTAAGACTAAAAAAAGACCAGCTAGAGAAATCCATTTAATACGAACGCAATTCTTAGATGTAACAGAAAAATCGCCAACTATTACTCACGTTAACGTAAGTCAATCTCCATTTCAGCTAATGGGACAAAAACTAGAAGAAGAACCTCCCGCAAAAAGGGCAAAACATGAACCAGTAACAGAACTACAAAAGATAGTTGAACCTATTCAAAAGAAGGAGTCAGGGAGTTCTACTCTATTGGAAGCTCCGAAGGGAAGCGAATTAAGTCAATCTGCACCCAAAGGAATATGTTCAATTTTTAATGGGAACTTAGTACAGCAAACTGATGAGAAGGCTCTACAAAGTGGTGATTCTGGTTTAGCAGCAGTTCCGCAACCTTTAGATAGTTTTTAGTTTTAAATTGTTAACAATTTTTTTATTTTAAAGCCTAGAAATTGATTGGGAACCAATTTTTAGGCTTTTTTATATCTATTGTCTCTTCTCACCAATTTTTGCCTATTGGGCATTTATGAATTATATTATTCGCTTATGACGAAACATTGTATAAAAGCCTCGGATCAAAAGGAATTACAACATACTCCTGGTATGCAACAGTACCTTCGAATTAAAGCGGAGTACCCCAGCATGCTGCTTTTTTATCGTATGGGTGATTTTTATGAGCTTTTTTATGATGACGCAGTTAAAGCATCAAAACTTTTAAATATAACTTTAACAACAAGAGGCCAATCAGCCGGAAGTCCAATACCAATGGCAGGCGTGCCTTATCATGCAGTTGAAACATATCTTGCAAAATTAATAAAACAAAGAGAATCTGTTGCTATTTGTGAGCAAATTGGAGATCCTGCTTTGTCCAAAGGTCCTGTAGAGCGCAAAGTCGTGCGGATCATAACTCCAGGGACAGTTACTGACGAAGCTCTACTTGAAGAAAAACACGAAAATATTCTGGTTGCTGTTCATAATGAAGGTTCATTATTTGGCATCGCATCACTTGACCTGGCCGGCGGGCGATTTCATGTAACGCAAATTGCAGGATTTGATAATTTGTTAAATGAACTTGCAAGGCTTAAACCAGCTGAATTGTTGATTAGCGAAGAATCGCCTTTTGTAAAATCTTTTTCTGGCGTGAGTACTCGACCAGTTTGGGAATTTATTTATGAAACTTCAGCTCGTTTGTTGGCACAGCAATTTCAAACTATAGATCTAAGCGGTTTTGGTTGTTCCCATATTCCCGTTGCTATTTCCGCCGCCGGGTGTTTATTGCAATATGTAAAACATACTCAGCAAGCTGCTTTACCCCATATTTGGGGACTTGTTGTCGATAAAAATGAAGATAGCCTGATCTTAGATGCAATTACAGAGCGCAATTTGGAATTGACAGTTAATTTATGCGGGGCGCATGAAAAAACTCTGCTTTCAGTCTACGATCAAACTGCAACCGCTATGGGCAGCAGAATGCTTTCTCGCTGGATAAGACGGCCGATTCGTAATTTTGCAGCTTTAGTCGAACGGCAGAATGCAATTCAGGCAATTATCGATGCTAATGCGCATAGTAAAATATTTGACCTTTTACATTCAATGGGAGATTGTGAAAGAGTATTGGCGCGCATAGCTTTAAAATCAGCAAGGCCCCGCGATTTATTGCAAATCAGGCGAACCTTAGAGTTATTGCCACGTTTGCATACCCTACTTTCCAGTTTAGAGAAATCACATGAAATTATAAAATTAAAGCAACAATTGAATGATTTTCCTGGGCTTTGTGATTTACTACACAGATCTATAAAGGAAAACCCGGCAAATCTTATCCGTGATGGAAGTGTGATAGCTGAAGGTTTTGACGCGGAATTAGATAATTTGCGAAATTTAAGCGCCAATGCCGGGCAATATTTAATTGATTTAGAACAAAGGGAAAAACTAAGAACTGGAATTAACACTTTAAAGGTTGGCTACAACAGAATTCATGGATATTACATTGAAATAAGCCAA
>PLMI01000164.1 GCA_003142435.1 Coxiellaceae bacterium
TTGGCAGGAACCATTCCATTAACGCCTTTATCTACTGTATGCAATAAAATGCATATTTGCAGTATTATAGCAAAGATATTTGGTTTTTGAAAAAAGTTCCGAGCTCTCAATTACCTAGGGAGTAACAAATAAAATTATTTTTTATAATTTCTTCTACTATCAAAACGCTGAAAGCGTTACATAATGACCCGTCCTCCGCGGTAATTTCCGTGGCTGGTTAATGGCACAATTAGTTGTCGATTTTACGTGCTCATCTTAAGCAACTAAAAGTGCTACGGAGGGAGGACAGCCCAGGGAAGCGAGCAATTTTTGCGAGCGTAACCCTGGGGAAAGGTTGGCAACTGCCTAATTTTAACGAAGAGCGATGTATAAAAACTACAAAACCATCGAGAGAAGATCATTTATAACACCCAGAGTTTTTTCTGTCACGCCGCGATTTTGTTGCACGACTTCTGCTGCATTTTTACCGTATTGATTGCGCAAATCATCATCTTGCATTAATTTTATGACTTGCAGAGCGAGTTCTAATTCATTGTTGACAACGATTGCAGCGTTGGCTTGCAAAAGCATTGCAACTGTTTCTTTACAATTTTCAATGGATGGACCAGTTAAAATTGCGATGCCAAGTGCGGCAGGCTCAAGAAGGTTATGCCCTCCAATAGGAACAAAACTGCCGCCTACAAATGCAATATCGCTTGCGGCGTAGAAAAATAATAATTTCCCCATGACATCGCCTAAAACTATTTGTGTGCTTTCTTCTATGGCTGCGTCATTTAAATGCGAAAATCGTGCAGTTGCAAGTCCTGATTTTTGGCATAAAACAAAAACTTCATCGAAGCGTTCAAGGTGGCGTGGCACAAGAACTAATAAAGCGGTCGGCATTTGTTGTAATATTTTATTAAAAGCAGCAAGAATTTTTTCTTCCTCGCCTTTGTGGGTACTCGCAGCAACAAAGATTTTGCGGTCGTTGCCGCCAAAAAGTTTGCGCAAAGCCTGCCCCTTTGTTTTAACGTCCTCTGGGATATTGATGTCAAATTTTATATTTCCTGCAACTAATAATTTTTTGTGGTCAAGTCCCAATTCTAAAAATTTAGCACTATCGTTTTCACTTTGTGTCAAAACATGTGTTAAACAGTCAAGCATTTTTTTGCTGAACCATTTTATTTTTTTATATCCCATAAATGATTCATTTGATAAACATGCATTTGCCAAGACAACTGGAATTTTTTGCTTGTTACAGTAATAAAGAATATTAGGCCACAGTTCAGTTTCCATAATGACGAGAATTTTTGGACGAATTGCTTTTAAAAAACGTTTAACAGCACCAGAAAAATCGTATGGAACATATAATTGTATGATGGAATCACCGAAAGTTTTTTTTAAGAATTCCCTCCCGGTCGGTGTCATTGTGGTAACAACTATTTTGTTATTCGGATATTTTTTTTGTAGTGATTTGATAAGCGGTGTTGCTGCGATTGATTCACCCAATGAAACAGCGTGAAGCCAAATATGTCCTTCGTTTTTTAAATCTTGATTTTGAATATAACCAAAACGTTCCGCCCAGCATTCCTTATATGCCTTGTTTTTTCTTGAGCGCCACAAAAGTCTGATAGGAAGAAATGGCAATATAATATAAAATGATAAATTATAGATTGGTAGCATTCTGAATATTTTATACAAAAGGAGGTCAATATGAAAGAAATTTTGTTGTTTAAAAAAATGATAACTCCAACAATTATTGTAGCTGTTTTTTATGTTTTGGCAGCGTTTTGCGTAATTGCCGGTATTGTAGCTTTATTTAATAAAATATATTTGCCAGGATTAGCTTTGATTATTTTGTGCCCCATTCTTCTTCGCATTGTATGCGAATTTATGATCCTAATGTTTCGCATTTACGATAAGTTATCAGAAATTAAAGATAGACAAGGAGTATGATGGAGCTTGTTTTTAATCTTCTTGCTTTTATATTTACCATATGTTTTTTAATTCTTACTCATGAATGCGGACATTTTTTTGTTGCGCGTATTTTTAAAGTAAAAATTCTTAAATTTTCCATTGGTTTTGGTAAAGCGATTTTTAAATGGAAAGACAAACTCGGCATTGAATACGTAATTGCCTGGCTTCCTTTAGGCGGCTACGTCAAAATGCTTGATACGCGTGAAATGAAAGTAAAGCCAAATGAACTTCATCTTGCATTGGACAAAAAACCTTTTTTGCAAAAAATGCTTATTGTTTTTGCGGGGCCATTGACTAATATTTTGTTTGGGACTTTAGTTTTTTGGCTTATTTTTGTGGTTGGCATCAAATCACCTAAGCCTATAATCGGTGCGATTTTACCAAATAGTATTGCAAGTTCAGCGGGACTTTTGGCTAAAGATCAAATTGTGGCTGTCGATGGTAAAAAAGCAGTTAATTGGCAAGATGTAATGCTGCCTTTGTTTTCACATTTAGGAGATAAAGATAAAATTACACTCGGAGTGGTGCGATCACATGAAAATACTCCTCACAATTACGATTTGGATTTAGTTAATTGGGAAGTAAACCCGGTTGATTTTGACTTGTTTCATGATCTTGGCATTGAGCCGTACCATCCATTTATTCCCGCCGTAATCGATAAAATTAGTTTAGATTCGCCAGCGGCCAATTCTTTATTACGCAAAGGCGATA
>PLMI01000152.1:0-11559 GCA_003142435.1 Coxiellaceae bacterium
TCTTCCCAATTGAGCTCCCTTCCCTGGTCTCATTTCAATACAATGAATAGTAGTACCAACTGGAATACTTTCCAACGGCAAGCAATTACCTGCTTTTATTGGAGCATCAGAACCAGAAATAACCTCGTCTCCGACACTTAAATCCTTTGGAGCAATTATGTAGCGTCGCTCTCCGTCTTTATACAATATTAAAGCAATATATGCACTGCGGTTGGGATCATACTCTAAGCGCTCAACTTTGCCTAAAATTCCAGTTTTATCTCTTTTAAAGTCTATTATTCTGTAATATCTCTTACTTCCACCGCCATGATGTCGTACAGTAACGCGACCTTTATTATTACGCCCATTGCCTCTGCCCCTGCCTGGTTTTTCCAGCAAAGGATTATGAGGATCCCCTTTATAAATATCTTTATTAACAACTTTTACAACAAAGCGACGACCTGGAGAAGTTGGTTTTGTTTTTACTATTGACATTTATTTACTACTCCGATTTAATTTCATAACCTTCTTTCAAAGTTATATAAGCTTTTTTCCAATCTTGGCGTTTACCGCGCACGCGACCAAATGTTCTTGCCTTTCCTTTCACATTGCACACGCGAACAGATTCAACTTCAACTTTGAACAGCTCTTTAATTGCTTTGGCAATTTCCAACTTATTTGTGTTTTTGCAAACTTTAAAAACATATTGTCCATAAGATTTTAATCTTGTGGCTTTTTCAGTAACACGCGGAGACAATAAAATTTTATATATTCTTTCAGTGTTCATTTTTTAAGGCCCTCCTCTAGCTGCTTGAGAGCATTTACAGTTATTAAAACTTTAGAAAACTTAAGCAGTGCCAAAGGATCGACGCCAACTACATCTGTAACTCCAACGGCATGGAGGTTACGTGATGCTAAATATAAATTACTGTCTAGGCTGTCAGTAATCAGCAAGACATCTTGCAATTGCATTGTGGCCAATTTTGTCAGTAATTCTTTAGTTTTATGAGATACTAACTCAAACTTTTCAACAACCACTAAGTTACCTTGGCGCAATAATTCAGAGCAAATCGATTTTACTGCATTTCTGTACATCTTTTTATTAACTTTCTGCTCATAGCTTGATGGTTTTGCGGCAAACGTTACGCCACCTTTGCGCCAAATAGGGCTGCGATTAGAACCTGATCGAGCTCTGCCGGTACCTTTCTGTTTCCACGGCTTAGCACCTCCACCGCTTACTTCAGATCTACTTTTTTGTGCATGATTTCCAGATCTCGCACCAGCTCTATAAGCAGTGACAACCTGGTGAATCAAGCCTTCTTTAAATTCATAGCCAAAAATGGAATCTAAAACTTCTACTGAAGAGACAGATGTTTCTTGGCCTGGAACTTTCAATACACTAAGCTCCATTATTCTTTACCTCTCTTTTTTGTACTCAACTTTATTACGACATAACCCATAGGTGCGCCTGGAACCCCACCTCTAACCAGTAAAAGATTTCTTTCCGCATCGACACGCACAATTTTCTGATTAGGAACAGTTCTTTTTACATTGCCTAAATGCCCCGCCATGCGCTTGCCTTTAAAAACACGGCCTGGTGTTTGGCGCTGGCCAATAGATCCTGGTGCTCGATGTGACAAAGAGTTGCCATGAGTGGCATCTTGTGCTGCGAAATGATGCCTTTTTATTACGCCGGCAAAACCTTTACCTTTTGTAATACCGGAAACATCGACAATTTGCCCATCTTTGAAAATATCAACTTTAAATTCGTGATTTAGTGTCAAATCTTTAATTTCATCCGAAGACAACGTAAATTCCCACAAATCAACACCTGCGGCCGCTCCTGATTTTGCATAATGCCCCACCATAGCTTTATTTACTCTCGAGGCACGCCTTGAACCAACTGTAACCTGCACAGCACAATAACCATCTGTTTCCAGATTTTTAATTTGCGTTATCCGATTCGGTTCAACTTTAATCACAGTAACAGGTATGGAGTCACCATTTTCTGTGAAAATTCGAGTCATGCCGCATTTTTGTCCAACTAGTCCGATATTCATCGTTGCAAACCTATCTTACAAAAAATTTTTAAATCTAATGCACACTAATTTTGACTTCTACACCAGCTGCCAATTCCAGTTTCATTAAAGCATCAACTGTTTTGTCAGTAGGATAAATAATATCCAATAATCTTTTATGCACTCTTATTTCATATTGTTCTCGTGCATCCTTGTCAGCGTGAGGCGATATCAAGATCGTAAAACGTTCAATTCTAGTCGGCAAAGGAATAGGCCCATGAATTTGTGCCCCAGTTCTCTTTGCTGTTGTAACAATTTCCTTCGTCGCTTGATCTATTAACTTATGATCGTAAGCTTTCAGGCGAATTCGTATTCTTTGATTTTTCTTTACAGAAACCGGATTTTTTTTAACAGCACTCGCACTAGACATAACAATCTCTCTATGTATAACTTACTTTATTCAAACTTTATCTTTATACTTTGCGCCAACCGCAAAGTAAATTTGCGATTGGCACTATCAAAACGCTTAATTTTTAAAAACCACTATTCAATAATTTTTGTCACTACGCCAGCGCCAACAGTTCTTCCACCTTCGCGAATTGCAAAACGAACCCCGTCTTCCATAGCAATCGGTGAAATTAATGTAACGGACATTTTTACGTTATCACCTGGCATAACCATTTCCACATTTGCCGGCAATTCTACTGAGCCCGTAACGTCAGTAGTTCTAAAGTAAAATTGCGGCCTGTAACCTTTGAAAAATGGAGTATGACGCCCGCCTTCTTCTTTGGACAGAACATAAACTTCTGCTTCAAATTTAGTATGCGGAGTAATTGAACCTGGTTTAGCGATTACCTGCCCACGTTCAACGTCTTCTCTTGCTATACCTCTTAATAATAAGCCAACGTTATCACCAGCCTGACCTTGGTCGAGCAACTTACGGAACATCTCAACACCAGTACATGTTGTTTTCTTCGTTTCCCTTAAACCAACTATTTCAAGCTCTTCACCAACTTTGACAACACCTCGTTCAATTCTTCCTGTGACAACCGTGCCACGGCCTGAAATTGAGAAAACGTCTTCAATCGGCATCAAAAATGGTTTATCTATTGGTCTCTCGGGTATGACAAAGTAATCATCTATGGCTTTAGTTAATTTCTCAATTGATTGAAGCCCAAGTTCACCTTTATCACCCTCAAGCGCTTTAAGAGCTGAACCGATGATGATTGGGGTTTTATCTCCCGGATAACCATATTGGTTTAACAGTTCACGAATTTCCATTTCGACCAATTGGATCAACTCAGGATCGTCAACCATATCAGCCTTATTTAAATAGACAATAATTTTTGGCACTCCCACTTGATATGCCAATAAAATATGTTCACGAGTCTGCGGCATTGGACCATCAGCTGCAGACACAACCAGGATCGCACCGTCCATTTGGGCAGCACCTGTGATCATGTTCTTAATGTAGTCAGCATGGCCCGGGCAATCCACGTGTGCAACGTGATATTTCGCAGTTTCATACTCAAGATGAGAAGTATTGATTGTAATACCTCTAGCTTTTTCTTCTGGAGCATTATCAATCTGATCATAAGCTTTTATTTCACCACCAAACTTTGCAGCTTGGGCTACTGTGAGTGCAGCTGATAATGTCGTTTTGCCATGGTCAACGTGACCAATTGTACCAATATTTATATGTGGCTTTGTCCTCACAAATGTTGCCATTATTTTACCCTCGTTCTTGATTAATAACCGCTTCAGCTATATTAGCCGGAGCCTCGCTATATTTTGAAAATTCCATTGTGTAAGTGGCGCGACCCTGGGTCATAGACCTAAGATCAGTCGCATAACCAAACATCTCACCCAGTGGAACTTCTGCACTTACTATTTTTCCAGAAGGACTTTCGTCCATACCTTGAATAATACCACGACGCCTGCTCAAGTCACCAACGACGTCTCCCATGTAATCTTCTGGAGTAACTACTTCAACTTTCATAATCGGCTCAAGTAAAACCGGATTAGCTTTAAGAACTGCTTCTTTAAAGCATTGCGAACCGGCAATTTTAAACGCCATTTCACTTGAGTCAACATCATGGTAAGAACCATCAAACAAAGTAACCTTCACGTCAACTACAGGATAACCGGCAAGAATACCATTTTCCATTTGACCTCGAACGCCCTTGTCAACTGCGGGAATATATTCTTTTGGAATAACTCCGCCAACAATGGCATTTACAAATTCATATCCCTTGCCAAGCTCTTGCGGCTCAATCTTCAGCCAAACGTGTCCATATTGGCCACGACCGCCTGATTGGCGAATAAACTTGCCTTCCTGCTCAATCGCTTTGCGAATTGTTTCACGATAGGCGACTTGCGGCTTACCTACATTTGCCTCGACACCGAATTCGCGCTTCATTCTATCAACGATAATTTCCAAATGAAGTTCGCCCATGCCTTCAATAATAGTTTGTCCGGATTCTTCATCTGTATGAACACGAAATGATGGATCCTCTTGAGCAAGCTTATTCAAAGCTATGCCCATTTTTTCCTGATCTGCTTTAGTTTTCGGTTCAACTGCCACCGAAATAACCGGTTCAGGAAAATCCATGCGCTCTAAAGTTATAATATCATCAGGATCGCAAAGAGTATCGCCAGTTGTAACGCTTTTTAATCCTACTGCAGCTGCAATATCACCAGCAAAAACCTCTTTAATTTCTGTTCTATTGTTGGCATGCATTTGCAAAATACGCCCAACTCTTTCTTTTCTGTTCTTTACCGAATTATAAACTCCATCGCCAGAACGTAAAACACCAGAGTAAACTCTAAAATATGCCAAACTGCCAACAAACGGGTCTGTAGCAATTTTAAATACTAAAGCACTAAAAGGTTCTTTATCGGAAGAAGCTCGAAATGATTCTGTACCATCTTCCAAAAATCCCTTGATGTTAGCTACCTCGTTTGGTGCCGGCAAGTAATCAATTACCCCATCAAGTACTGCCTGCACTCCCTTGTTTTTAAAGGCAGAACCACAAAAAACAGGAATGATCTTATTGGCAATTGTAAGCTTTCTAATGCCCCGTTTAATTTCTTCACTAGTCAAAGAACCGGTTTCTAAATATTTATTCATCAATTCATCATCAGCTTCACCGGCAACTTCAATCAACTTTTCACGCCACTCCTTAGCTTTTTCTTTTAGATTCTCAGGTATATCCAATGAGTTATAAGTAAGTCCTTTATCAGCCTCATTCCAATAAATTGCTTTCATGCTAAGCAAATCAACGATACCCTCAAATTTTTCTTCGGCGCCAATCGGAATTTGCATAACCGCAGTTTTAGCTCCCAATCGCGTATTAATTTGACCAACTACGCGATAAAAATCCGCTCCGGCTCTATCCATTTTGTTAATGAAGCAAATGCGCGGCACTTTGTATTTATTTGCCTGCCTCCATACTGTTTCTGATTGCGGCTCGACGCCTCCAACCGCACAAAATACAACAACTACTCCATCTAGTACACGCAATGAACGTTCTACTTCGATTGTAAAATCTACATGTCCCGGTGTGTCGATAATATTAATGCGATGTTCCGGATACTGTTTTGACATCCCGCTCCAGTAACATGTTGTTGCAGCCGATGTAATAGTGATACCCCGCTCTTGCTCCTGTACCATCCAATCCATTACAGCAGCCCCTTCATGAACCTCGCCCATCTTATAGGATTTACCAGTGTAAAATAATACTCTTTCGGTAGTTGTAGTTTTACCTGCATCAATGTGAGCCGCGATGCCAATATTACGATATAATTGTAAAGGAGTTGTTCTGACGGACATAACAATTACCACCTATAATGCGCGAACGCCTGATTTGCCTTAGCCATTCTATGCGTATCTTCCCGTTTTTTAATAGATCCGCCTTTGTTTTCTAAAGCATCTAAAAATTCACCAGCTAAACGTAAAGGCATTGACTTCTCATGCCTTGCTTTGGCTGCTTCTACTATCCAGCGCATTGCTAATGCTATGCCGCGATCTTGTTTTACTTCAACAGGAACTTGATATGTAGCCCCACCAACGCGTCTTGATTTTACTTCGACGGTCGGTCTTACGGTATCCAGAACTTTCTGGAACTGTTCAACTGCTATTTTTCTTAACGATGAACTATTTTTAATGCTGCCAAAACCAGAAGCAGAACCTCCGCCACTTTCTCCGCCTTCTCCGCCTTCAGATTCGTCCTTCTTTTCTTGGCTCTTTCCTTTGACTATTATTAGTTTATCCAATGCTCCATAAACTATTTTTTCCGCAACGGATTTTTTACCTCTGCGCATAACAACGTTAATAAACGTTGCAATTAACTGACTGCCAAACAACGGGTCAGGCAGAATATATCTTTTTGGAGCTGCTTTTCTTCTAGACATATTGCTTTACTCTCTTGAAAATTTACTTCTTTGATCTCTTTTCGCCGTATTTTGACCGGCCCTGTTTTCTACCAGCCACACCGCTTGTATCTAAACTGCCGCGAATTGTATGATAACGAACGCCTGGCAAATCTTTAACGCGTCCGCCCCTTATAAGGACGACCGAGTGTTCTTGCAAATTATGGCCTTCACCGCCAATATATGTTGTGACTTCCATGCCGTTAGTCAACCTTACACGCGCTACCTTGCGCAAAGCCGAATTTGGCTTTTTTGGAGTTGTCGTATAAACACGTGTACATACTCCTCTTTTTTGAGGACAATTCTGCAAAGCAGGAACTGAATTCTTGTAAGTTTTTGGTTTACGCGATTTACGCACTAATTGATTGGCAGTAGCCATCTTTTACTCCACAAAAATAAAACAATTCTTTTTTCTTATTTATATATCTAAAACCGAGCAAATCTAATAATAGTCACAGAGAAATTGCTCTGCTAATTGCTTGACATCTTAACAATTAATTGGACCCTTCTGGAGGGCATTTGCAGAAAATCTCGCAAATTCTCATCACAAAAAAACGGGAAAAAACCATCAAGATTGCATTAGGAGGTGCAATTTTAATTACACATGCGTTTTATGTCAAGCAATTATTATACCAAATTCCATAATTAACGAGAACGAAGTTGCGCTACGCTCTTCGCCTGCTCATTTACTACAAGCAAACTCCGAAGCTCAAGCTTGCACGCCTCGTGCTCATTTAATTCTGAAATTTGGTATTACTCATTCTCTTCTGTGCCTGGAATCTCAGTGCGCAATGCTTCATTCAGCGCTTGTTCTGCAGCCATTGCTGACATAATTCCAGATTGCTCTTCGCTGGTCATTTCCTCGGAAGCTTGTTTTCTTTCCAAAACCTTATTCTTGCGATAATTGTGATAAGCAAAACCAGTTCCTGCAGGAATTAATCTTCCAACAATTACGTTTTCTTTCAGGCCACGCAAGTTATCGACCTTGCCATTAATTGAGGCTTCAGTAAGAACTCGAGTTGTCTCCTGGAATGATGCCGCTGAAATAAACGAATTAGTTGCTAAAGAAGCTTTGGTTATTCCAAGCAGTACAGGTTCAAAAGTAGATCCCCTTTTCTTTTCAGCTTCTACTTTTTCATTTTCTTCAAGTATAGTCACTTTATCAACCTGTTCACCTTCTAAAAATTTAGTGTCGCCAGGATTTTTGATCAGCCCTTTACGCAACATTTGCCTTAAAATGACTTCGATATGTTTGTCATTAATTTTAACGCCTTGCAATCGATAAACTTCCTGCACTTCATTGACTATATAATTTGCCAAAGCATTTACACCAAGCAAGCGCAAAATATCTTGCGGATCTGCAGCACCGTCCGATATTATTTCACCTCTTTCAATGTGCTCGCCTTCGAAAACACTGACATGGCGCCATTTGCTAATAAGCTCCTCATGCACTTCGCCATCAGCTCCCGTAATAACGAGCCTTCTTTTACCTTTCGTTTCTTTACCAAAAGTAACGATACCCGAAATCTCTGCTAAAATTGCGGAATCTTTAGGACGCCTTGCTTCAAAAAGGTCTGCAACGCGCGGCAACCCGCCTGTAATATCCCTAGTTTTTGATACTTCTTGCGGAATACGCGCGACTACATCTCCAATTCCAACTTTACCGCCATCTTCGACATGCAAAATGGCGCCGTTCGGCAAGAAGTAATGCGCCGGCATATTTGTACCAGGCAAAAGAATATCATTGCCCTTAGTATCGACTAACTTAACCATTGGGCGCAATTCCTTACCAGACACGCTTCGTATATTTGCTCCAGTAACCATAATAGTACTTAAACCTGTCAGCTCATCTGTTTGGCGCGTCATGCTTATGCCTTCGATGAAATCCACAAATTTAACCATACCGCTAACTTCTGTAATAATAGGATGTGTATGAGGATCCCATTCCGCAATTATCTGGCCGGCCTCTCTTTCAGCACCGTCAGTAACAGACAATACTGCGCCATAAGGCACTTTATAGCGCTCTCTTTCACGGCCAAAAGAATCCACAATTGCCAATTCCCCGGACCTTGAAACAGCTATCAAATTACCGCTGGCATGAGCCACCGTTTTCATATTATAAAGTTTAACTTTACCTTTTGATTTAATTTGCACATTACTTGCAACTGTAGTACGAAATGCAGCGCCACCAATATGGAAGGTACGCATGGTAAGCTGCGTTCCCGGTTCACCGATTGATTGTGCGGCAATAACCCCTACAGTTTCGCCAACGTTCACCAAATGACCTCGAGCTAAATCGCGGCCATAGCACATTGCACAAATACCATATCGGGTCTCGCAAGTAATAGTAGACCTAACTTTCACATGATCGACGCTATATTTTTCCAGCAATTCTACCAGCCTTTCATCAAGCAACGTATTTCTTGGAATCAGCACATCTCCATTTGCAGGATCAATGACATCATCTGCAGTAACGCGGCCTAAAACTCTTTCATATAAAGACTCGACAACTTCTCCTCCTTCTATAAATGAAGACATCAATATGTGGTTTACCGTTCCACAATCTTTTTCACGTATTACAACATCCTGAGCAACGTCTACTAAACGTCGCGTCAAATAACCGGAATTTGCAGTTTTCAAAGCGGTATCGGCTAAACCCTTACGAGCTCCGTGAGTTGAAATAAAGTACTGTAACACGCTCAAACCTTCGCGGAAGTTTGCTGTAATTGGCGTTTCAAGAATGCTGCCATCAGGTTTTGCCATCAATCCACGCATACCGGCAAGCTGTCTCATCTGTGCAGCTGAACCTCTTGCTCCAGAGTCCGCCATCATAAATACTGAGTTGAAAGAATCTTGGCGGATTTTATTGCCATGTTCATCTGTAACCCATTCGCTCGAAAGTTTTTCCATCATCGCTTGTGCAACGAGATCATTAGCTCGCGACCAAATATCGATGACTTTGTTATATCTTTCACCTTGCGTTACCAATCCCGAAATAAATTGCTTTTCTATTTCTAAAACTTCTGCCTCAGCTCTGGCAATTATTTCTGGTTTCTTTTCGGGAATATCTAAATCATCCACACAAATGGAAACACCAGAATTTGTAGCAAACCTAAATCCTGTGTACATTAATTTGTCTGCAAAAATAACAGTTGCTTTTGTTCCTAGCAGCCGATAGCAATTATGCAATAAAGAAGAAACAGCCTTTTTAGTCATAGGCCTATTTATCATGCTAAACGGCAGTCCTTCTGGAACAACTTCCCAAAGCAAAGCCCTGCCAACTGTTGTGTCAAACAATTTAGTAACTTCGCTTTTCTCACCAGATTCATCAATAATAACTTCACGCAATCTGATTTTGATCTTTGCATGCAGTTCAACTGCTTGAGCCTCATAAGCTTGCGCAACTTCATTGATGTTGCCAAAAACTTTACCTTCTCCTGTGCTTTTAATTTTCTCACGCGTCATGTAATACAATCCAAGCACGACGTCTTGAGTCGGAACAATTATAGGTTCGCCATTTGCAGGTGATAAAATATTATTTGTCGACATCATCAAAACACGAGCTTCCACTTGTGCCTCTATCGTCAATGGAATGTGAACAGCCATTTGGTCCCCGTCAAAGTCTGCGTTATACGCAGTACAAACTAAAGGATGTAATTGAATGGCTTTTCCTTCAATCAAAACCGGCTCGAAAGCCTGAATTCCAAGTCTATGTAAAGTTGGCGCTCGATTTAACAGAACCGGATGTTCGCGAATTACTTCTTCTAAAATATCCCATACAACCGGCTCTTCGTTTTCGACCATCTTTTTAGCAGCTTTAATAGTTGTTGCTAACCCTTTGAACTGCAATTTATTAAAAATAAATGGTTTGAACAATTCCAGTGCCATTTTCTTTGGCAATCCGCATTGATGTAATTTCAAAGTTGGACCAACGACAATTACTGACCTTCCAGAATAATCCACTCGCTTACCAAGCAAATTCTGGCGAAAACGCCCTTGTTTTCCTTTAATCATGTCGGCAAGAGATTTTAGCGGCCGCTTGTTAGTGCCAGTAATAACTCTTCCGCGGCGTCCATTATCCAACAACGCATCAACAGCTTCCTGCAGCATTCTCTTTTCATTACGCACGATGATATCCGGTGCATTTAAATCCAATAAACGGCGCAAGCGGTTATTACGATTGATCACGCGGCGATATAAATCGTTCAAATCGGAAGTAGCAAATCTGCCACCGTCTAAAGGAACTAAAGGCCGCAAATCAGGCGGCAATACCGGCAGAACGTTCATGATCATCCACTCTGGCTTATTTCCTGATTCCATAAAAGCCTCAAGAACTTTTAACCGTTTGCTTATTTTCTTGATCTTAGTATCGGATGTTGTTCCAGCCAATTCAGCGCGAAGTTTCTCAATCTCTTTCGATAAGTCGATTTTCTGCAAAAGTTTTTGAATTGCCTCTGCTCCCATCATTGCTTCAAAATCACCGCTATATTCTTCTACTGCATCTATATACGCTTCGTCAGTCAACAACTGTCCCTGTTCAAATGGAGCCATTCCAGGGTCGACAACAACGAATGATTCAAAATATAAAACCCTCTCGATATCGCGTAAATTCATGTCAAGTAACAATCCAATTCTCGACGGTAAAGACTTCAAGTACCAGATATGCGCAACTGGACAGGCAAGCTCAATATGACCCATGCGTTCACGACGGACACGCGATAAAGTAACCTCAACACCACATTTTTCGCAAATAACTCCGCGGTGTTTTAAGCGCTTATATTTACCGCATAAACATTCATAATCTTTGATAGGCCCAAAAATTTTTGCACAAAATAACCCGTCTCTTTCTGGTTTGAAAGTACGATAATTAATCGTTTCCGGTTTTCTAACTTCACCGTATGACCAGGAACGAATTTTATCAGGAGAAGCCAAACCAATCATGATCGCATCAAAGTCGGTTGTTTGTTGACCTCTTTTTATCAAAGTTAATAAGTCTTTCAAGTTTTTCTCCACTCGTTAGTAAGAAAATATGCAATAAGACATTGCTGAATAATTTCTATTTGCATGTTTTATGTAACAAAATTAATTTGTAAATTTCTAACCGGTAGTCGCGGGCTTTAGCCTGCGTTTT
>PLMI01000152.1:11587-11743 GCA_003142435.1 Coxiellaceae bacterium
TCGCAGCTTTTATTGTGTCGCATAAAACGCGACAATTTATCTTTTTACCTCTTAAATCGCTTACATCAAATTCAGGTTAATTTAGCTTTCCTCTGATTCCAAATCTATATCAATGCCCAAAGAGCGAATTTCTTTTACTAAAACATTGAATGATTC
>PLMI01000061.1 GCA_003142435.1 Coxiellaceae bacterium
AATCGCTAACATGTTGATTATCAGTAGGGGCAACCGGCACTGGCGCCGGTCGCCCCTACGATATATACACCGATGAATTATTCAAAACAACACCTTATATGGAAATTTAAAGAAAAATTCGCTGCTGGAGCAATGGCGTATTTATATTTAAACCCTCTTAAAGCTACGCCTAACTTTTCATCTCCAAAATAATATCAAACGCATAAAATCCAAGCTTTTTATATAATTTTATCGCACTTTCATTACCTGCAGAAACCTCAACGCGAATTCTTTCAGCGCCTTTTTCTTTGCACCAGGTTAAAAATTCTTTAATAAGCATAGCGCCTATACCTAATCCGCGAAATTCTTCTAACACAAAAATTTCCGAAAGCTCTGCCAAATGCTGTACTTTTCGGTAAGATAATGGAGCAACAAATTCGCCAACAAGAAAACCAACAATTTTAGAATCAGATTCGGCGACTAAAACCAAACCATCAGCTGCCATAATCTGCGTTTTGAAATAAGAAATCCCGCCTAGGCTATTAGGCCATGTAACATCTATGGTTCTATCAAGCGCATAATCATAAGAAATAAGCTTTGAGCTTAAATTTAAAATATCGTTGAGATCTTTTAAAATAGCTGTCCGAATTTTTATTTCCTTTTTCGTTCTCATGATTTTCAGCTTACTTTTTTTTCATTTTAATTCTATTCAAAATCGACTGCATTATCTCTAAATAAAGTTTATCTTTCAATACCAAATCTTCATCGCCAACGCAAATATTGGGATTATCATTTACTTCAATAACGTAGATTTTGCCATTCTTTTCTTTGAGGTCAACTCCATAAAAACCATCGCCAACTAAATTCGCAGAACGCAAAGCAGTTTTCAAAACCTTCTCCGGAACTTCGTCTACTGGCATAACTTCAGCCTCTCCTTCGATTTTAGATATGCCTTCTTTGCGGTTAATCCAATTGACAATCTGCCAATGTCCACGAGCCATAAAATATTTACAGGCATAAAGAGGCTTTTTATCCAAAATGCCAATCCGCCAATCAAACTCTGTAGGCAAAAATTCCTGAGCAATAATTAAATCGGAGTTCTCAAGAAAAACCGCAAGCTTTTCTTTCAGCTCTTGCCTAGTATTTACTTTTATCACACCTTGCGAAAAAGAACTGTCCGGCTGTTTCAGCACGCAAGGCAATCCCAAATAATCTGCAACGAAATTTTTGTTGTCTTTATGTACAATTAAGGTTTTAGGGCGCGGAATATTTGCCCTTGACATCAATTCCGCAAGATACACTTTATTAGTACATTTTATAATTGATTCCGGGTCGTCGATCACTACTAAACCTTCTGCGGCCGCGCGTTGTGCAAAACGATAAGTATAGTGATTGACTGCGGTTGTATCGCGAATAAAAAGCGCATCAAACTCCGGAATTCTACTAAAATCATCCTTGCAGATTATTTCGGTACTTAAGCCAATTGATTCTGCCGCTGCGACGAATTTCTTAATTGCTTTTGGATTTGAAGGCGGTAATTTGTTTTCTGGGTTTTCTAAGATAGCCAAATCATAAATGAGGTTATTTTTTTTTAAAGAACGAAATTTCTTTTTCGCAAAATATTCTTCGGCTAATAAAATTGCAAAAGGCTTATCGTTTTCAGGAATATCGCTTAAGGTAATAGGAGAAACATTTTGCAAAATCCATTTTTTGTTAAATGAAAAAGCCGCTTTAAATAAAGGCAAAGGAAAAGCATTATGCAGATGTTTACTTAAGTTCTCGTATTGCTTAAACAGAGGTTTGCCGAAATAAACGCTTAAATCAAAATGCGAAGATCGCAACTTTGACAGGCTTTTCTGTATTAACTTGTCAAGATCGTCAGAGTTAATTTTTATAATACTTTGTGATTTAAAATCCTGAATAGTACTAATATTGGGAAAAACTTTATGCCCTCTAGCCTCTGCTAATAAAGAAACATAATACCCAATGGTCTGATAGCGATAAGATCTGCACAAGTTATAAATTCTAAAATTAGATTCTGCAAATCTGTTATCGGTGAGATAAGTTTTTGCCGGAACCACTTCAATGCTTTCTATATTAAATTGCCAATCTTTAATGTTGTTAACTACGACGATACTTGTCATGTTAAAAATGTAAAAAGAGAAAATAAACTCATATATTTGAGTTTACTTGAAGACGTTAATGAGACTTTTGTAAATCTAACAGCAGAAGGGGGTTCCTCTTCAGAACTGCAAGAATTTTCCTGTAAAGTGATATGGGAAAAAAAGCTCCGCATGATTTATATTTTAGTATGAAAATGTAAATGTGATCATAAACATGATCAAGTAAGAAATGCAAGCAAAATTTATTTAAATTTTTTTGTAATTTTTTACCGTGAATAGTTAACAATTACTTTGTCTGTAATTTTTTTAAATAAGACGTTGTTGCATAATTGGTAAATGTCTTCTGTCTTTTGTCATTCCCGAATGATTTTATCGGGAATCCACGCACAATAAAATGGCGCAAAAATTAATGGATCCCCGACAAAATCATTCGGGGATGACATATTATTCAGTTTTTTGCTCAAAAGTTTTCGTGTACTAAGAATAAAATGTAATAAAAAATATACTTAAAATCAACATGTTGCGAAAATTCAATGTAAAAACTGAAAATGATGAAATCACCTTATAGACAAAAATGAAAAATTTGCTAATATCATAATGCTTGCCAATGCAAGCTTTATATTTTTATTGAATAATATTTTTTTCATAAACTAACATTATAGTTTTTATCACTTTAAAAAAGCGATATGACTTTGTTTTACTTATTTATTTGGAGACATATATGTTTAAATTACGTAATTTAGTAGTTATTTCAGGTTTGGTATTATCACTTGCTGCTTTTGCTGATGATCCGAAGCCAGCAGATCAAGCTACAACATCTGCTGCTGCGACGACAACATCTGCAATGCCGGCAAAAACTGATACCATGGAAAAAGTTAACATCAACACTGCTGATGCCGATGCTTTAGCAAAAGTCAAAGGGATTGGTAAGAAAAAAGCTCAAGAAATCGTTGACTACAGAACTAAAAATGGCGAATTCAAATCTATTGATGATTTGAAAAACGTCAAAGGCAAAGGCATGAGCGAAAAATGGTTTGATAAAATCAAAGACAAAGTTACTGTCTAATTTGATATTTTTAACCATAAAAAAGAGCGCGAAAGCGCTCTTTTTTTTACTCCTATTTTTATTAGACTTCTTTCAAAACCAAGTATTTTACTCGTATCGTCCATGATACTCGTCTACACGTTGTGTAGACCAGCCTTACGGCTGTTCAAAATTGTTCCTGACAATTTTGTGACTTAATGCAAGGCGCACGTGTAGTGAGCAAGCGGAGTTTACATGTACGTAAATAAGCATTACTCGCAACATCCTTGTTGCTCGCCCTTCGGGCTTGCCTTCGGCAATTGCGAAAATCCCCCTGTCCATGGGGATTTTGTGCGAACAAACGTGCAACACAGCAGTAAGTCAAAAGACGCAGTTTTGGAAGAAGTCTATTCCTCATCCCATAAACATTTCCCAGCCTCCTTACGCATTTTTTCTAAATATTTTCCGTGCTCTAACAACTCCTCAGAAGAAGCATAAATTATGGGGACAGTTTTCTTTGCACGCGTTTTTCTTAGAGTTATCTGGTCTTTATTGATGGTGTAAGTGAGCTCATCTTCCACAAATAAACTGCCCTGCCCACCCGTCATGCGCAGATAAACTTCAGCTAATAATAAAGCATCGAGCAAAGCACCATGATAGCTGCGATTGGAGTTATCGACGTTATAACGTTTACATAACGCATCTAAATTATTGCGCTGCCCTGGATGCATCTTACGCGCAAGTTGTAATGTGTCGATAACAAATAAATTTTGCAGAGAAAAATCAAGCTTATTAGGCAACATGCCAAATTCATATTCCAAGAAACCCAAATCAAAAGGAGCATTGTGAATGATTAGATCAGCATCTTTAATGAATTGCATAAATCCTGCAGCAACTTCGCCAAAAACAGGTTTGTCCTGCAAAAATTCATTTTTAATTCCATGTATAACAATGGCATCACTTGTTATTATTCGATTGGGGTTTATATATTGATGGTAGTTATTTCCCGTTATAGTCCTGTTAACAATCTCAACGCATCCTATTTCAATAATCCTATGGCCATCTTCAGTTGTTAATCCTGTGGTTTCTGTGTCAAGAACAATTTGTCTTCGCATTAATTTATTACCTAAATTTAAAAGGGCCAATAACTATTTGTCACGGCAATTCGTCAATTGCACTTCTTGCTAATTCGTCTGCAATTTCGTTTTCTCTATGCCCGTTATGTCCTTTAATCCAATGCCAGTGTACTTTATGAGGTGCAATTGCATTTTCTAAGCGCTGCCATAGTTCAATGTTTTTTACTGTTTTATTACCTGCCGTTTTCCAATTGCGTTTTTTCCAGTTAGGCAGCCATTCAACAATGCCATTGTGAACATATTTAGAATCTGTTGTGACAATAACCTCACAAGGCTCTTTTAATGATTCTAATGCGCTAATGACCGCCATCAACTCCATTTTATTATTAGTCGTATACTTTTCGCCCCCTTTGATGTGTTTTTCTTTGTCCGAATAGCGAATTAGAGCGCCAAAGCCACCAGGCCCCGGATTGCCGCGGCAAGCGCCATCTGTAAAAATTTCTATTTTTTTCATAAAAATTATTTGCCTTTAAATAAATTACCTGCAGGTTTTACATAAGCTCCCATCGGCAAGCGTCGTTCAGTTATTTTCTCAGCAACTGGCGTTAATGACATCATTTTTTTTTCAGCAACAAAAATATAACATCCTCCTAAATAAGGATAAATAAATTTACCTATTTTCTCTGCAAAATGGAAAACTTTTAAAAGTGAGGGATTGGCAATTGGTGGTTTAAAATAGAAGGTCTCAAACTTTTCTATAGAAAATCCAAGCTGCAATAACCAACTTCGCATATGCCAGGAGCTTATAAAATGCCCATGCCACGGCGCTTTAAGTTTACTTCTCTTTTTCATAAATTTACACAATCCCCATAAACTGCAAGGATTGAAGCAAAGAATAACCACTTTTCCTGAAGGAACTAACGTATGGTATATTTCCTGTAAAACTGAATAAGGGTTAGCAACAAATTCAAGTAAATGTGAAACCAAAACTACGTCAATAATATCAGTATAAAATGGCAATTCAGCTGGATTTGCTTTAATTAAAATCGTCTTTTCATTAAAACATGAAACATCCGGTGTTAAATAAATGTGATTGGCAATTTTGCTTAAAGCAAATGCCTCCTGATTTATTTCCACACCTTCCTCTAGCAAATAGTCGCCAAAAAAATGTGACAGCAATTTCTTAAGATGCACGCCTTCTACAGCGTTAAGAGAAATGCCAAGAGGTGTTTTGTACCAAGCATTTAATTGTTTTAGTGTTTCTTTTAATTCCATTAAGATCAATAATTTTTTTTCACTTGACCAATATACTCATCTTCGTAATATAATGTTAAATTATACATGGAAGACTCCCGATTCGCATAAAATAAAATATAGCTACTCTTAGCATGCACAAATATATATCACCAATCAAAGCTATACTGCTCCTACTTTTGTTTTCCTCGCTTGTAGGTTGTGCGACCACGAAAAACGTTTCTTCACCATACAATAATAGCAATAATCGGTACATTCAGGCAATGGATTTGCCGGAAGATTATCCCACAAAATACCTGCCTGACGGCAATATGTGGAATGATTTTAAAAGCGACCTGCAATTGCCAGTTGACACTTCAAATCCTGCCATAAAGACGCAAATCCGCTGGTATCAAAATCATCAAAGTTTTATAAACAACTCTATTGTGCGAGGTGCTCCATTTTTATTTTATGCCTATGAAGAAACGAAGAAATTGCATTTGCCAGCAGAGCTTGCCTTAATTCCTATTGGCGAAAGTGGCTTTATTCCGAGCAACAGGTCCAACAAAGGCGCCTTTGGTTTGTGGCAATTTATGCCAAACACCGCGGCCTCATTTAACTTAAAAATGAATAAATATTATGACGGCCGCCTAGATCCTATAGCTTCAACAAACGCAGCTCTCAAGTATTTTACTTATCTTTACTACTTTTTTGACAATGACTGGCTTTTGGCAATAGCCGCTTACAATACTGGGCCCGGTAACGTACAAAGATCAATTTTCAACAATCAACGACATAATTTGCCCAAAAATTTTTGGGCACTAAATTTGCCCNNTTTACATCCCAAAACTTTTGGCTCTTGCAGCCATCATAAAAAATCCAAAAAAATATGGAGTGTATTTAACCCCGATAAATAACTCTCTTTATTTTGAACAAGTAAACGTAGGTCATCAAATAACGCTTAACGAAGTTGCTAAATTTTCCGATTCAAAAATGGGTATAATCAGATCACTAAACCCGGCTTACACTCAAGGAGCCACTCCACCAAACGGACCGTACACAGTTCTAGTACCAAAAAACAAAAGTAGCATTTTCCAAAAGCGGGCTAACTTATCTCAGCCATCATCTCTTGAGGAAACTCCAGAAAAAGTAAACCCTGAAACAAAGCTGGAAGAAACAGCAAATGCACAACCAGAAAGTGCAACAACAGCAATAACTTCTGCTTCTGTTCCCGCGACATCCGGCATTCCAACTGACATGCAATACAATAATGAGAAGGCAAACATAAGCGATCAGGAAATGGGCATTTCTGATAACACAGCAAAAGCTCAGGAGCAACAGCCACGATACATCAAATACACTGTCAAGAAAAAAGACACACTATATAAAATCGCAAGAAAATTTAGAACTTCGACGACTAGTCTTCGCAAAATAAATAAATTAAAAAATAATGCAGTTAAACCAGGGCAAAGATTATTAGTACCAAACAAAGAAGAAAATCTGAGAACTCAAATGCCGGAAATAAATCAAACTCCTGCAGCTATGCCAAATACTACAAAAAAGCAAAAAACAAATGACAACGAAAATTTAGCGCCTGTTGAAGATCAAAGCAATGCCAACTTACAGCGAAATCTTAACTCAACAAACAAAAAACATAGTGCTATTAAAACTATCAAACACACAGTAACAGCAAGCGACACAATTTATAGCATCGCCAGACAATTTAATACTTCGCCAGAATCTGTTAAATCTTTAAATAAATTAGCAAGCAATAATATAAAACCAGGACAGATATTAAAAATAGAAGGAAATTCTGCGACAGAATCCAGCGGTACGCTTTCTACATCGCATAACTCTAAGAAAAACAAATCCTCTACCAAACGTAAACATATGGCCTTTGGTACAAAAAGCAAGGCAAGAAAACATTAAAATTTATTCTTAAAATGTTAATAAAATACCAATAAAATCAATACATTATTAAAAACCTTTAATCTTCCGTTAATGTTTATTTAAGATTATATTTAAAAATAATTGCAAGTAATTTTACAGAGTCTATAATTTTCATGATTCACATAAAATAAATAACTATAAAAATATATAATATTACAAATAAAAAAATATGATTTTATTTTATTATAACATTAACTAATGAATCAAAAAGTATATAAAGTTATCATAACTAACCATAAACTAATAATTAATATTATAGGAGAATAAAAAAATGGCACACCAAGCAGCAGCAGGTAGAGCAATCAATGCAGACGACGGAGAAGGGCTTGCTTTAGTTCCCCATGGCCCAAAATACCATCTAACACTCTCTCCAAATCAACAAAAATTGATATTGGACGCTGCAGTTAAAATAAAAGAAGGACAAGAACTAGAAGTTAAAGCAAATACAGGTCCCTGCAAACGAACAGCTAATACAACACTTGCCTTCGTTGCAAAGGTATGCAGCATAACTACTCCTGCTCTCCTCTCAATAGTATTCGATATGTTAAAACGAGAAACTGGAGGTCACGGCTGGTGGGATCGAGATGTTATTTCATCTTCATCAGATGTCCTTTCATCCCAATCACAGGAAAGTTATGCCCCGCCTATGTGGATATGGAAATCAATAATGTTACAGAGTAGCATTAATATTACAAGCATTGTAGTAAACGCCACAATTAATATGAGACCACTTAGTAATCCAGAAGTTCGTACAATTGCTGGAGAAATGTGGGCCATAGGTGGATGTTATACAGCGGGCTGGCAATCACCAGATTATAATCCTACTCCATGTTTTGTTACCGCTTTGACAACTTTTAGCTGGAATGCATTTGAAAATCTCAGAAGTCTTATTCCAAGCAAAAATTGGGGTGATATAGCTTTTGCTGCTGTAGGTCTTGGATGCGTTTTAGCTATGTATAGCGGTGCTGACATTGGTTTAGGAATCGCTGGACCCGGACCTGGTCAAGCAGCACAAGCTGCATTAACGACAGCCACAATTGGAGCTGCAGCGGACTCAGCTATCAATTTAGGCAAGAATTTGTACGAGGCTGGATTTCGTTTGTTCTGTAGATGGGGACGCGGCGCAGATCCCTCTATACAAGAACAGTTTTATAAAAAAGATAGAGAAATTTCTGATGCTACTGATAGAATTTCACAAGTATTTCCAGCACCAGCACCTGTATAGGAATAAATCATCCTTAAATATCAAAATCATTTAATAATAAAAATTATATTCCAAAAGGGCATTAGCTTTACTTATGCCCTTTTTTGTTTCTCTAATCCAAAAAACCATTTTAAAATTCTACCTTTCCTTCTTGGCAATTTTTATAGTTCTAATTTGCGCTATTGCTTCAGATAATTGAACTATAGCACTCGTCACATCAATACCGGCCTTTTTATTTGCTAGAATTCGTTCGGCCTCCTGTTTTGCTAAAAGAGCCTGTGCTTCATCAAGTTCAGCAGCTCTTACAATAGTGTCAGCTAAAATGCTTATTTTATTTGGCTGCACTTCCAAAATACCTCCCGAGACATAATAAACGAATTCTTTGCCGCCTTGAGCAACTACTCGCACCGTTCCGGGTTTTATAGCAGTAATAAGCGCTGTGTGACCAGGGAAAATCCCAAGCTCACCCAGGTCGCCGGTTGCCACAACCATTTCTGCTAATCCAGAAAAGATTTTGGCTTCAGCGCTTACTATATCGACATGTACTGTTATTGCGGGCATAAAACCTCTATCGTTCCCAGGGCTGCACTCGCAAAAAACGCTCGTTTACCCTGGGCTATGATTATTAAGCTACTTCGTAGCTTTGCTGTCGCTTCGCGTATTTTTTATATTGTACAAAATTTATATTTACTCTTTATGACCAGACAACTCCTTGCCTTTTGCCTCAGCCTCTTCAATTGAGCCTACCATAAAAAATGCCTGTTCTGGTAGGTGATCACATTCGCCAGATAAAATTTCTTTAAACCCCTTAATCGTATCTTTTAATGGAACGTATTTACCCGGCATGCCGGAAAAAACTTCTGCGACAAAGAAAGGTTGCGATAAAAACCTTTGGATTTTACGTGCCCGACTTACCGTTAACTTGTCCTCTTCTGCAAGTTCATCCATACCTAAAATCGCAATAATGTCTTTTAATTCCTTGTAACGCTGTAAGGTACTCTGCACGGCACGAGCTGTTTTGTAATGTTCTTCACCAACGATATTAGGATCAAGCTGGCGGCTATTTGACGCCAATGGATCAACAGCCGGATAAATGCCAAGCTCGGAAATCTGCCGTGACAACACAATGCTTGCATCAAGATGCGCAAAAGTAGTTGCCGGCGACGGGTCAGTTAAATCGTCTGCGGGAACGTAAACAGCCTGCACTGAAGTGATGGATCCTGTTTTTGTTGACGTGATACGCTCTTGCAAAGTTCCCATCTCCTCAGCAAGAGTCGGCTGGTAACCGACAGCAGATGGCATACGGCCAAGCAATGCAGAAACTTCAATGCCTGCCAAAGTGTAGCGATAAATATTGTCGATAAACAACAAAACATCGCGGCCCTCGTCACGAAAATTTTCAGCAACTGTCAAACCGCTTAAGGCAACACGTAAACGATTGCCCGGCGGTTCATTCATCTGCCCGTAAATCAAAGATACTTTATCTAGCACGTTAGATTCTTGCATCTCATGATAAAAATCATTACCTTCACGTGTTCGCTCGCCAACGCCTGCAAATACTGAATAGCCACTATGTTCTATCGCAATATTGCGAATTAACTCCATCATATTGACTGTTTTGCCAACTCCAGCACCGCCAAATAATCCAACTTTACCGCCGCGCGCAAATGGGCACATCAAATCAAGAACTTTAATGCCAGTTTCTAAAAGCTCAACACCGCCCGATTGATCTACAAATGACGGCGCTTCACGGTGTATAGGCAAATAGCTTTCCGCATCTATTGCTCCTTCCTCATCGATAGGATTGCCCAAAACATCCATAATACGACCTAAGGTTTTTCTGCCAACGGGAACTTTGATTGGTTCACCTGTGTTAATGACCTTAAGATTTCGCCGCAAACCATCAGTAACTCCCATAGCAATAGTACGAACGACTCCGTCGCCCAACTGCTGCTGTACCTCGAGGGTCAAGTTGTTAAAATCTGGAACTTTCAAAGCATCATAAACTTTCGGCAACGATGCACTTGCAAATTCGACGTCGACAACTGCTCCAATAATGGAAATTACTTTTCCTGAATTTTGTGTATCACTCATGCTCTTTATACCTTTCAAAAAACAATTAAACTGCGTCTGCTCCGCCAATTATTTCTGCAATCTCCTGAGTAATTGCAGCTTGACGAGCTTTGTTGTAAATCAATTGTAAATCGTTTATTAATTCCCCGGCATTTTCCGTTGCAGTTTTCATGGCAATCATGCGTGCGGCTTGTTCACAGGCAAGATTGTCTACCACAGCCTGATAAACTTCTGTTTCGATATAACGCAAAATCAGCGTATCTAAAATAATCTTTGGTTCGGTTTCATAAATGTAATCCCAATAACCAACTTTAATTTCGGTGGACGATATTTCTAAAGGCAAGAGCTGCGTTATTATCGGGCGCTGTATCATTTTATTAACAAATTCGTTGTTTACGATAAACAGCCTATCAAGTTTGCCATTATCGTAAGCTTCCAACATAACTTTTATACTGCCAATAAGATCAGAGACTTTAGGAATATCACCAAAACCACCAGCATGAGCTAAAATATTAACGTTCAGGTGCTTGAAAAATGCTGGCGCTTTATTCCCCAACAAACATAAATCAACCTGGACTTCCTTCGACTGCCAAACATGAATATCTTCTAAAGCCTTTTTAAACAAATTAAAGTTTAATCCACCACATAAACCGCGATCAGTGGAAACAATAATATATCCAACCCTATTTACTTCATTACGCTGTTTTAAATATGGGTGTTTATATTCAGCATGGCTTGCAGCAACATGCATCATAACTTCACGAATTTTATTTGCGTAAGGCATAGAAGCCGCCATGCGCGTTTCTGCTTTGCGCATTTTACTGGCAGCAACCATTTGCATCGCCTTCGTGATTTTCTTTGTTTTTGCGATACTATTAGTTTTTGTACGGATTTCTTTTGCTGATGCCATATAATAATAAATTTCTAGGAGCTAATAATTCCTCTCTGTATATTTTATGTAACAAAATCAATATTAAAAAAAAGGATTACTCAACAATGTCATTGTCAACAAGCCCTAATATTGTTGCTTAAATTTCTCAAGTACATCTTTTAATTTTGCTGCCATTTCGTCATTGTAATCAGGATTTCTATTTATCGTATCGAGCAATTCCTGGTGATATTTATGCGCATATTTAAGCAAGTCTCTTTCAAAAGAAACAACGTTAGTAACTGAAACGCCATTTAAAAAACCGCTATCAATAGCAAATAAAATAACGGCGATTTCCGCAACACTTAAAGGCTGATATTGATCCTGTTTTAAAACTTCGACAGCCCTTTGTCCATGTTCTAATTGTTTGCGTGTTGCCTCATCCAATTCGGAAGCAAACTGAGAGAAGGCCTCCAATTCTCGATATTGTGCTAAAGCCAAACGCATGCCGCTACCAAGCTTTTTAATGATTTTAGTTTGCGCAGCGCCACCTACTCTTGATACTGACAAACCAGCGTTAATTGCAGGTCTAATACCAGCATTGAATAAATCAGTTTCTAAAAATATCTGTCCATCAGTTATTGATATAACATTTGTTGGAATAAATGCGGAAAGATCACCTGCTTGAGTTTCAATGATGGGTAACGCTGTCAAAGAGCCTGTTTTATTTTTTACAGCACCTGCTGTAGCCTGTTCAACAAATCGCGGGTTAACCCTCGCAGCACGCTCCAGCAATCTTGAATGCAAATAAAAAACGTCTCCTGGATATGCTTCTCTGCCGGGAGGTCTTCGCAAAAGCAAAGAAATTTGCCGGTACGCCCAGGCATGTTTTGTAAGGTCATCGTAAATGATTAGCGCATCTTCACCTTTATCACGAAAGTATTCGCCCATAGCGCAGCCTGCATATGGCGCAATAAATTGCAATGCAGCGGAATCAGAAGCGTTGGCCGCTACAATTATTGTGTGTTCCATAGCACCATAACGTTCTAATCTGCGCACAAGATTAGCTACTGAAGATGCTTTTTGCCCAATGGCTACGTAAATACATTTTACTCCCGTTCCCTTTTGATTAATGATAGCATCAACCGCAATAGCAGTTTTTCCTGTTTGCCGGTCACCTATAATCAGCTCACGTTGCCCGCGTCCAATTGGCACCATCGTATCTATTGACTTAATTCCAGTTTGTAAAGGCTGGCTTACCGATTGGCGTTCAACGACTCCAGGGGCTACCTTTTCAATCAAAGAATTATTGGCAAGATCAATCGGACCTTTGCCGTCAATTGGTTTTCCCAAAGCGTTGACTACTCTGCCAAGAAGCGCTTCTCCTACGGGAACGGATAGCACTTGCCCTGTACAATATACCTTCTGGCCTTCACATAAATTTTCATAAGAACCAAGAACTACAGCTCCAACTGAATCTCTTTCCAAGTTCAGCGCAATACCGTAAATATTACCCTCAAAACGCAGCATTTCATATGACATTACATCACTTAAACCGTAAATTTGGATAATGCCATCTTTAACGCTGATGATAGTGCCTTCAGTTTTAACCACGGCAGTAAGGTCAAATTGCTCAATGCGTTTTTTTATTAAATCGCTGATTTCCACAGAATTAAATGACATATTTTTACCCTTCAATTTTGTAAAACTTATCCCGTCACGAAAGCCATGATACTATTCAAGTTTAAAATCATCGCGTAATTTTTTCAGTTTACCTTTAATAGAACCATCGATAACTTTATCTCCTACGCACATCACTGCCCCTCCTACCAACTCAGGGTCTATTGAAACCTCAAGTTTAACTTTACGCTTAAATTTCTTTTCCAAAACCGTTTGTATTCTTAACAACTGCTCTTCAGAAGCAGCAAAAGCTAAAACAACTTTAGCCGGTAAAATACCGACATAATCCAAAGACATTTTCTTAAAAAAAATTGTTATTTCGGGCAAAATTCCCAGATGATGTTTTGAAACTAATATTCTTATAAAATTTATTATTTCTGTTTGCATTTTTTGTGAAGCTAATTCTTCACCATCAAAAGATAAAATAAAATCAACTTTTTTTTCATGGCTTATATTAGGATCGTCTAAAATTATTTTTGCCGCTTTATCTTGGATCAGTAAAGAAAATCGCGCTAGCCGCGTTTCCCATTCGGAAATAGTTTTTTGCAAAAGTGCAAGTGAAAAAAGGGCTTTGGCATAGGGGCGAGCCAAAGTAATATAATTAATCACGATCTACCTCGGAAATCAGTTGTTCTACAAGCGCATAATTAGCATCGGTATTGACGTTAGAGCGCATAATTTTTTCGGCAATGATTAAAGCTGCTTTCCCAGCTCGCTTGCGCAATTCATTCCCTGCCGAAAGCCGTTCTTTTTCAATATCAATCTTCGCTAATTCTATAATACGCTTAGCTTCTTCATTAGCTTTTACTTTACCGTCTTCAACAATCTTAACTACATCTTCATTTGCAGCAGAAATAATCCCTGCGGCATCTGATTTTGCATTGCTGATGATTTGCAGCGAATTTTCCCGCGATAATTCTAAGTATTGCTTGCCTTTTTCAGCGGCTTCCAACCCGTCGGCAATTTTCTTTTGTCTTTCATTAATGGCTTTTATGATTGGCGGCCACACGTATTTCATGGTAACCCAAACCAAAACTATGAACGTTAAAATTTCGCCAAGAAATGTAAAATTTAATATGTTCACAATTTTATCTCACTTTTATTTTGTTGTTGCCATTTTGATGACTTCATTTAGCAAAGGATTGCTTCCGAAAATCAAAAATAAACCCATGGCAACAGAAATAGCGGCAAATGCGTCAACTAATCCTGCCATTAAAAACATTCTCATCATAAGCATAGGTGATAATTCCGGCTGGCGTGCCACACTTTCTACAAATTTGCCACCCAAAATACCAAAACCAATCGCAGTTCCGCAAGCTGCTAACCCGATTAACAAAGCGGCGCCAACAGCAGTTAAACCCTGCACGGTGGCGATAAGTGATGCTAGTTCCATTGTTCCCCCTTTTTTTTAACAGTTAGTGAATGGATTCATGTGCCATGCTTAAATAAATTATAGTCAACATCATAAAAATGAATGCTTGAATGGAAATAATCAATATGTGAAATATAGACCACATACCGCCAAGAGTCCATTGTATCCACCAGGGCATCATTGCAATTAATAAAAAAATCAACTCTCCGGCAAACATATTACCAAAAAGCCGCAAAGACAATGACAAAGGTTTAATGCCATCTTCCAAAATACGAAAAGCGAAATTTATGGGAAATAACCACACGCCAAATGGCTCAGTAAAAACCTCTTTTGCCAAACCTTTAAATCCTTTTACTTTGAAATTAAAAAATACCAACAATATAAATACGGATATAGACAACGCAAATGTTAAATTGAGATCATCTGTGGGCACTGAACGAAAGTCATTTATACCAACTAAAGAAACTATTGAAGGCAAAAAATCTACAGGCAATAAGTCCATAGCGTTCATTAAAAATACCCATACAAAAATAGTTAGCGCTAAAGGAGAAATTAATTCGCTTTTACCATGAAAAGTTTCCTTAACAGTATTTTGCACAAACTCAACAACGAGTTCTACAAAAACTTGTAATTTGGAAGGGATTCCCGTTGTTGCCTTTTTTGCAATTTTTCGAAAAAGGTATAAAAAAATAGCGCCAATTACAATTGAAACCACTAAGGTATCAACATTTAACGTCCAGAAACCAGCCTTGCCAACGGTAAAGTTATGTAAATTTAATTGAATGTGATACAGGTGATGTTGAATAAAATTCTCGTCACTGTATGGGATACTTGCACTTGCCATTTTATTTTTTATACCTTTCCACTTTTGTTAAACGTGAATGGAATAAACAGCCAAATTGATAAAACTGCAGTTATATATCCAGCTAAAAAAGCCAACGTATCAACGGATAAAAATTTAAAGGCAATTACCAAAAGGACGCCACTTATTGTTAACTTAAGTACTTCACCTAAATAGAAATTTTTGATGATATGCGAAGCCGGCTTTTTGCTTTCAGGTATTATAAACAATTTTCGGGTAAAGTAAAAGCTGGGTAAAAGCCAGGAAATACCGCCAATTATAACAGAAAAAAAATGGGTTTTTCCTCGAAGAAAAAGGAAAAACCCTGCGACTACTAAAATTACTAATATTTGAAGATAAAGAGAAAAATAGGCCTCCTTGCGCATTTTTTGAAGAAAATCTGTATTCATGGAATTATTTTACCTGAATACCTTTTATTCNNTTCTTCTAATTTATTGCTCTAACCTTTTAAGTTGGTGCTTGAACAGCCCCGGCAGCTTTTTGGGCTTCTTCTAAACTATCTTCTCCCCAACCCCAACCTGCAGCGGCAACTGCTTCCTCAGTAACAGCAGCAGCAACCTCGCGAGCTTCAGAAGCTTTAGGCGGTAAAAAGAAATATGACAAAACTGCATCTTTTGCTTGCGATGCTTTATCGCAAACAACACTTGAAACCGAATTACATACTGTCTCTCCAACGCGGTAATGAGAAAGGGACATACGAACACCTAACTCTAAAACGGTTCCAAAAAATCTAATCTTTGCCGGCTGCCAGCCAAAATAGCTTCCTATTCGCTCGCTTATTCTAAGGCTTGACATTGCATCAGATACACCAGAAACCAGCGCATACGCTGCTAATGCTGGCATTATTGGCGCTCCAGCAAGCATACTCAATCCTACAGCAAAAGCCCCTGCCATAAAACGATCTGCCTGCTTTGAATGTATAACGGCATCAACATCATTGTAGCCTAATAAGTGTCCAGCATGAATAGTTGCTCCATATAATCTTGAGCAAATGGCTTCTAATCTCCATGCTACCAAAGTGGTAGATGCAGATACGGAGACATATGGATATGAAGTTGTAAAATTAACAAAAGTACCCAACCATCCAGCAAATGCCATCGATCCAAAGAACTTGGAAGTCTCAGGCACACCACCAGCTACATCACCTGCCATAGTACCCATTTGAAATTCCGGCATAGTTTTTAAAACATTTAATAACTTCCCAGTAAAGGATTTATCCTTTGTCGCCTCATCGATTTGCCTTAAGATTTCGTCTTTTTCATGATATAAGCATGATAATAACCATTTCCTTGGTTCATCTTGACCAACTATTTGCTCCTTTTCAATTAGCTCTTTTACCTGCCCTACTACTAGCGCCTCTATTCGATCACGTGCTTGCTCATTAATTGTTAGATCTGATTTTATATCCAAATAATCCTGCACAAAAACATCAAGTGCATTTACAACTTCCTCATCGGTAATCCTTTCATAAATAGCTTTCAAATGTGATACCATTTCTGATGCGAGCTCTGGGTGACTTGCGACAAGTCCCTGGTACCTTCTAAGTCCCATGATATTTTTCATTATGCTAAAAGCACCACCGTCAGGACGATAAGCACCATCATAATCATCACCAAAAACTTCTTTTAACCTTTGAACTTTTTGTTCATGTATGGCCAGCGCAGCCTTTCTTTTTTGTTCTAGCTCGACCGATAAAGTTGCAACGCTACTTTCCATCAATAAGATTAAAGTATGGCGCGAGTAATCAGATAAATCTCTTTGCTCACCTTCAGTGATTGGCCAATTTTTTCTTGCATATTCTATATACTTCTTCAATCCATTTAGTATTTTCTCTCTTAGCATTTGGTCAGAAATATTTTTTAAAGAAGCTTTTGTATCTTTTAAAAGACCAAGAACCGCGACATAGTCATTGCTTCCATTTACTTTTTTACATAAGCTATCCAAAGTAAATATTTCTCCCATTAAGCGATAAGCTTCTTTGTAATCAGCTCCAAACTCTTTCTTCAGATAAACAATAATTGCCTCTTTTTCTGAAAGAGTTTTCTTAAGTCTTGCTATAAAATCTATTGGCGCTATGGGGTTAGCGGAATCAGTATTTTCTTTTTCTTTGCCTTCCCACAAACCATATAATTTATCTATTATCTCAGCACGATTAGGCTCTCTAGATAAATCAAACTGCAATATATTTGTTACCAAACGAAAAGCTTTTTCATAATTACTCTTTAGCGTCTCTTTCAAGAAATCGTTTTTTTGTTCTCTTTTTGCAATTATGGGAAATTCTGAAGAAATTAAAGATAATGCTCCCAAACCTGCTCCATGTTTTTCAGTCATTTGTAAAATAGCAGCTTCTTCTACAGTTTCATCTCTGAATTCCGCAAAAATATTTTGAGCAGATTTATTTAATGCTATTAACTGCTGCTTCAATAGTGCGCCTTGTGCATTTAATGCAGGATAACTACATTGGCATAAAGTATTTGAAAATTCGATTAAACGGCTAGATAGTTTGGCAGAAAAATTTTGCAATTCTTTACTCAATAATGTGTTAATTAATGGTGCAGCTCCATCTTTTTGAGCCAAAGAAAAACTTTTTGTTAAATTTTCTAAGTTATTATTGTAAAAAGACTTAAAATCTTCTATCAATGCAATAAGGAATTCATTCTCAGGAAAAGCATCATTTAACTTACCCAAAACAACATTTCCAGCATTAATAAAATCTAACGCTAAAGCATCTTCTACAGAAGCCGCGCATTGGTTTTCTTGAGAAGTACCTGATGTACTGCCAGTTAATTCCTTTGCTTTTCCCTGCAAATTTTCTTCTGCTTGTTGTAACATTTATTGATCCTCGCTCGTATCGTTAAGTTAAATTAACAAATAGCTATAACATCTATTTCAATTGCAACGTCCTTAGGTAAACGGCTGACTTCAACCGTAGCCCGAGCTGGCAATGATTCGCTGAAATATTCAGCGTAAATTTCATTCATCGCAGCGAAATCGTTCATGCTTTTTAAATAGACGGTAGTTTTAACTACTTGCAAAAAAGAGGATCCAGCAGCAAGCAAAATTGCTTTTGCATTTTCAAGAACAACGCGGGTTTGCTTTTTTATATCTCCGGTAATGATTTGACCTGTTTTGGCATCCAATGGAATTTGTCCTGAAATAAAGACAAAACCATTAGCGCAAACAGCTTGTGAATACGGGCCAATAGCCTCGGGAGCTTCCTTTGTTGTTATTGTTTTTTTATGCACTAATTCCCCTTATATTTTTATTAATATTTCTATAGAATATTAGGATAATTTTGAGTATTTTACAATGAATTTTGCAACATGTTGATTTTACTAAAGTTTTTTATTACATGTTTTTTGGATTTTTTAATAAAATTTAAGCTAACATATTGTTTATGAAACAAAAAAATGTACCCCAAAAGCAGCTGCGGATAATTGGCGGCAAATGGCGCAGCAGAAAAATAAGTTTTTTGCCTCTAGATGAAGTTCGCCCTACAACTGACCGAACCAGGGAAACCTTATTTAATTGGCTGCAGCCATATATTGAAAATGCCAATTGTTTAGATCTTTTTGCAGGCAGCGGAGCTTTAAGCTTTGAGGCTTTATCAAGAGGCGCAAAAAAAGTAATTGCGGTTGATCATTCAAATAAAGTGATAGCAAAACTTAAAGAAAATGCCGTGATATTGCAAGCGACTAACTTAGAATTATATTGTTTTTCTATTCCGGAAAATTTAGACAAAATACCAAATTTAGATTTTGACATCATTTTTCTTGATCCTCCTTTTATTAAACACCTTGTTAAATTATGTTGTGAAGCACTTGAGCAATTAAAATTTTTAAAAAATAGAACGCTAATTTACATAGAGGCCGAAAGCAATTTGGAAATTAAAGAAAATATTCCTTCAAGCTGGGAAATTTTAAAAAGCAGCAAAACCAAGCAAATCGGTTATTATTTAATCAAAAAACAAATGATTAATACCAAACTGAAAAAATAGTTACATGTATGAGAATTTGTTGAATAAATATAAATGAACTGCTTCATTGCGTCATCCCCGATAAAACCATTTGGGAATGACTGCAATAAAATTATGTAATTAATTTTTCAGTTTGGTATAACTAAGAGTTCGAAATGCTTGTTTGATGCACAAAAAATGTTTCTTTTTTGCTTACTGCGTTCTCTACTCCACTATTTGTCATAACCTTAACCAATAAACTGTGCTCCCCTCTTGTTAAATTCGAAATGACGCATCGACTCGCATGAGGATCTGTTACTTTAGCAACAATTTTATCATCCAATAAGCAAATAATTTGATCACCATTTTGCAGTTCAGATTGTATTGCAAATTCCACTTGTAATCCTTTTGCATCAAATTGCACGACTTGCTGATCTTGCGGATATTTTATTAAAATCGAACTTTCAATTTTTTCAGAATGGGATGAATTTGGGATATGAAAATCGTTGTTTAGCTTGCTTTTCTTCGAATCAGCATTAAAGACTTGCAAATTTTTTTGTAAACTAATTTGTTCGGCATTCTTAGTTAAATCCTGGTCATAAAAATCGGAAAAATGAATCACGCCATATTCATCGACAAACTTATATACTTTCGCATAAGCAGCTTCTTCGGTTAAATAATAAAATAATAAAGTAAAGTGAAATAAGGCAATGAAAAGTTTTTTAAAAGTCATTAGAGAATTTTAATTTTTAAATTCTCAGAATTAAATACCGTGTTTTTGTATTAGACTTCTTTCAAAACCAAGTATTTTGACTTAATGCAAGGCGCACGTGAAGCGAGCAAGCGGAGTTTACTTGTACGTAAATGAGCATTGCGAGCAAACGTGCAACACAGCAGTAAGTCAAAAGACGCAGTTTTGAAAGAAGTCTAATGGCGTGGTTTAAAAAACAATACGACAAGAAAAGTCAACGTTGCAGTTAAGGTAATCAAAATGCCCGCCGGCTGAGCGGTAATTTTAGCAAGGACTATGCCAACAACTGCAAACAACATGCCAAATATTACCGCTAACCAGATATATTGCTTCAAATTTTTACATATCATTCTGGCGGTTACAGCTGGCACCGCCACTAAAGCAGCAGTCATTAAGCCGCCAACTATTTTCAACTCTAAAGCCACAACAAGCGCTAAAGAAATTAAGTAGATTAAAGGACTGATCGAAAAACAAAAATATTTGGATTATGTACATAGGCTTGGCATTTGCCACAGATCTTCCGCAAGTAAGTTGCCGGGTTATTGTGCAAATGATTCTTGCTGCTGATCGCTAGTCACTTCACTTTGATTTTGTAATTTACAAAGATGTGTCGTTCCATCCTTAGCGTTTTCAATCCTTAATCTATCTGACAATTTTGCACACTGTTCCTTTACCCANNGTCTAACGCTTGAACTCTTTGTAAAAGATCATAAGCTTTCTCATGTTCAATGTATCTTCCTTCACATGACTGCTGCGCTAAAAACAACAATAAAGCAGGATTATGTTGAAAACTATGAATATTATCTTTACACCAGGTAAGAAGTCGTCGGAAGCTATCTTCGCTTAACTTTGTATCAGAAAGCATAAATTTTTTAAAAAAAGTTTGTGGGCAAGTTAAAAATTTATAGAGCAAAGCCTCAAAATACTCTGGATATTGTTTTTGCGCTAACGAAAATTTAGAATTGAACGTTGTAGAGTTAAAAAAACCTGGCTTCTCGTTTAGATGAAGCAATAATTGCACACCATGTTCAAAGTCCCCTCGACAAATTTTGGCGGTGGCAAGAATTTTCTCCCGTGCTTTGCATCCAATCACAGGCAGCATTTTAACATCAATATCTGCACAGCCTCGCTCTAAAAGTAATTTAACAATCTCTACCCCTCTTAAATCACCCATAAATAAGACACGGGATAAAGCTGTAAAACCAAAAGGATCCTTGGCATCTACGTCAATCGAAGGATCGTCTAAAAATTCTTTTATTAAACGTATGTTACGCACCTTTACAACAAATGTTAAATAAGGTCCAATTTCGCCATTCGCCTTGGGATCAATAGTCAAACCCTGTGTTTTTAGAAAATCAATTGCTTCCTTCCGATCTCCCTCCACTGCGTATTCTAATGCGGTCCATTTGAAACGATCTTGTTGATGAACACTTGCTCCCATTTCAATTAGCTTTTTCATAAGAGGCAAATTACCGCAGGAAGCCGCAACCATAAGTGGGGACTGGGATGCATCTCTCTTATTAATGGTTGTTACAAGTCGTCTATCGTGCTCTAAAAGTTTACAAGCGGCTTCGGTATGTCCGGCATATATTGTGTCAAACAAAATAGTATTCCAAATAAACATACCTGGATCTAGTCTTGCACCAAATTTGAACAGAGTATTGATCATTTCAGGAGATCCGACAATTATTGCAGCATACTCCAAAGGAGAACTACCGAAAAATTCAATTGTTCCTTTTACACCTTGGAAACGACCATCAACTCTGTCATAACAACTTAAAATTGCAACATTAGTTCTTTCATTCGGATCTACTCCTGCACGCAATAAAACTTCTATAACTTTCAGGTCTTCATACATAATTAGAGCTGCTACAGTTGCCGCACTTTCCTCTTGATCAATGAAAAACTTAAGCTCCTTTGCTGGCTTTTTTGCTAAAAAATATTCAAGCACTTCACTTGAACTTTCCATTGCAGCTAATTTAAATAAACTTTGACTTTCAATTAACTCATTGGGATCCTGGTCTTTTAATAAGTCTTCCAGACCTATTGTGGAAATGTAATCGCCAGCATAGTTGTAACTAGAAGCCTTTATTATTACGAAGAAACGTGGTGTGCAAGCATATTCGTTCACTTTACTTTCTAGCCACTTGTCTAAATCATGCAATAAGCCCCACTGCTTTGTATTACAGTCATAACATGAAAATCCATTTGCAGTTTGGTAAACACGAAGTGCATGTTTTCCAAAACCAATCGAAACCACTACTTTTGGTAGTGCAAGTTTTTTCAACTTTTCTTTAAAACTGTTTTTGTCACAAATAAAAACAAGAGAGGCAAGCTTTTTGGTTTTTTTTATTTCAGCTCCGAATTTGACTTCTGCAGTCTTCCACACCTCTCCTGGAACCGCGGGCAAATAGTTAACTGGATTTTGATGAAATTCTAGATGCGATATGAATTCCTTAACTTTTGCAAGATCGTCTTCCTTCAGCTTTTTACCCGATTTCCAAGTAAGAATAATAGTATAAATTTCTAAAAGATCAGTGACTGTAAGTTTATTTTTGCCAACACCAGGAATATCTTCGTTTTCTATTGATTCATAAAGCGATAAAATTTCTCTAAATCCACCGCAGTATCCTTTTTTAGCTAAATGCTCAATTAACTGTTGATCAAATAAATCCGGATTATTAATAAGCTTTTTTATTAACTCACTTTTAAAGGCTTCGCCAATAATGCCATTGTGTTCTTTTATTGCTGTGAAAACCTCTTGAGAACTTTTTTTGGCATGTTCAAGGTCAGGTAAAAACTTTTTCTCTTCGGGAGTTAAGAAACTGTCAAGAGTGGCTTTGAGTTTAGTATCACTAGATACTGTACTAAAATCAGTGTC
>PLMI01000112.1 GCA_003142435.1 Coxiellaceae bacterium
AGATAGCGCAAAAATTGCACGCTTTACTAGATGTAATCGTAGTGCGGAAACTTGGTGCTCCTTTTCAGCCTGAGTATGCAATTGGTGCTATAGCGCCAAATGATGTTTTAGTTTTAAACGATGAGGCAAAATTTTATTGGCAATCCGACGAATCAGTTCTGCAAGAAATAGTAAGCAAGGAAAAAGTGGAAATGGAGCGACGCATAAAGTTTTATCGCGGCAATAACAAGGCGTTAGATATTGCAGGTCGGGTTGTGGTCATCGTAGATGATGGAGTTGCTACAGGGCAAAGTGCGTTAGCGGCCATAAAATCAGTGCGAAAGCTAAAGCCCGCCAAAATAATTTTTGCAGTTCCGGTAGGAGCAAAAGATTCATTGGCAGTTATAAAAAAAGAAGTTGATGAGGTAATTTGTTTGGCAACTCCGACTCCTTTTAGCGCGGTTGGTATTTGGTATGCAAGATTTGATCAGACGGAAGATGCAGAAGTCATATTGTTATTGGAAAAAAATAGACAGGGTTTTCGTAAATAATATTTCTCTGTATTCAATGCGGCCTAATTTGTGATACGAAAGGTAAAAATATGAACAATATACTAACAACAACTCCTTTAAGTTTATACATACATATCCCATGGTGTACACGCAAATGTCCTTATTGCGATTTTAATTCTTATGAAGTTAAAGCAGCTCCAATTGAGAATTATATCGAAGCTATGATTTCAGATCTTAAACAGGATTCTGTAAGAGTTGCAAATAGACCTTTGCTTAGCATATATATTGGAGGCGGAACGCCCAGCTTATTGTCAGCTAAAACATTTGATAAGCTTTTAACGGCAATACGTAATATTTTCGATTTCGGGAAGAATATTGAAATATCAATAGAAGCTAATCCTGGTACTATTGATAAGCAGAAATGCATCGATTATAAAAACATCGGAATTAACAGATTATCGTTAGGTGTGCAAAGTTTTCAGGATGATAAATTATTTTCTTTGGGCAGAATACATAATGCTCAAGTTGCACTTGAGACCATAAATTACGCTTTAGATGCAGGCTTTGATAACTTAAATATTGACATCATGTTTGGAATTCCCGGGCAAACACTGGAAGATGCAATATTTGATGTAAATAAAGCTATTTCTTTAAACGTTCCTCATATATCGTGGTATCAGCTTACAATAGAGCCTAAGACTCCTTTTTATACTAATCCACCGGTTTTGCCGAATGAAGACGTGATCATGAAAATTCGAACTGCTGGCCACAAATTATTCGAAGAACATAAATATAAACAATACGAAGTTTCTGCATACTGTAAAGCTAAAAAGTACCAATGCAAACATAATGTAAACTACTGGGAGTTTGGAGATTACTTGGGAGTAGGTGCTGGTGCTCACGGCAAAATAACTGATTTGGCGGCAAAAAAAATCATTCGCACAGCTAAAAAAGCAAATCCAGATGATTATTTGACTGCAGACAAGATGTCTCTGTCTTTGTTGGCGGAAGAAAGAGTGATGACCGAAAAAGAATTACCTGTGGAATTCATGATGAATGCCTTACGTTTATATCGAGATATACCTATTTCTTTATTTACAGAGCGGACCGGCTTAAGTGTTGACGTTATAATGGAAAATTTAAAAAAAGCAGAAGAACTGAAGTTAATTAAATTAAATGATAAAAAAATAACGACGACAAAGAAAGGCAAGGAATTTTTAAATGACTTGCTGGAGATTTTTGCGAATATATAAAGAGGCAGATTTATCCCTTTTTAATTAGTCCCTTTTAATAATTCACTGAGAAGCAGAAGTAAGGTAGTTAGATTTTCCATTGGAATAAAATGTACTGATGTGTTTTCAAATACTTTTTCGTCAATGTAGTTTTTAGTTATTACTACTCCGTGTTTTGGTTGATAAGCCTGTAAAAAAGATCGAAAACTTCGTGTAATAGTCGCATGTTTAAAATTACTGTATTTTACCTCAATTGGAATTATATTATTACTATTCGTTATTACAAAATCCACTTCTGCGCCAGCTGTAGTGCGCCAAAAGTTAATATTGAAGTTGAGAAAATTTTGTGTTTTGAATTTATATAATTCTTGAAACACTGCGCTTTCTACTAATAATCCTAAATCAGTTCTCATTTCTAAAGAATTAAAGTTATTGAGTGCTTGATTTCTAAAACCGTTATCTATGAAGAAATAAATCGGATTCGAGGTGATTTCTGCTCGTTTATTACCAACGAATGGTTTTATAGAATATAAAATATAGGTTTTTTCCAATTTATCGAGGTAATTGTAAATTGTAGAAGTGCTTACCTGGCAGTCAGAACTTAGTTTACTGTAATTCACCAATTGCCCGGAACTGTGCGCAACTAATGTAATTAATTTTTGCATGATATCAGGCTTGCCAATTTTCAAAATTTCGATCAGATCTTTGTTTACATAATCTTGGTATAGCTGCTGCAAAAGTATTGACTTGTTAGTTTGTTGGACTATTTGTGGATAACAGCCGTAAGTTAATAAATCATACATGTTTATATTTGAATTATTTTTTAATTCCAGATAACTTAGAGGTAATACTAATGATTCTATTTGACGACCGGTTAGATGCTCCTGGATTTTACTTTTTATTTCCAATTGAGATGATCCAGATGCAATCATTTTTATGTTTAATTGCAAGTCTGCAATGATTTTTAATAGTAATCCAGGATTCTCAAGGCGTTGTGCTTCATCAATAAATAAAATAGGTTTTTGAATTTTAAATTGTTGTAAAGCTTGATGAATGAAATTCGGATTTTCCAGCCAGCGGCGTATTTCTAAATAATCACAGTTTAAATAAAGTAAATTAGAGAACTTTTTTTCATTGATTAAGTGTTGACATAAATATTTACCTAAAGTTGTTTTTCCGGCGCGCCTGGGCCCTGTTAGAATTAACCATAAATTATCCCAATCGGGAAGAAGTAACTTTTGTGTTTGAAGGCGTTGTATGTAGCTGTCCAAAGATAAAATATGCGCTTTTGGATCAGATAGCCAAGGGTTTGAGGTATAAATTTGCTGAATCAGGGCTGCGTACATGGAATTAACCTTGTTAATTTAACTTTTAGGATATATAAACAAGGATAGTATATTTTTTCACTTTTTGCAAAAAAACTATGGAAGTGTTCTCCAGCCCTGGTTTTCGTGGCTATGGCCTAGTTTTGGTTTAACTATTTTTTCTGCTATGCTATTCCATTATGAACGTAAAAGAACAGTATTTGGAGATGATGGGAATCGAGGTTTGGAAAATGAAAAATACTCAAAATACCCAAAGCCAAGGCGAGATATTGTCCTCCAGTAGTGAAATTACCTGGGATTCACTGCGAAGGCAAGTTGCAAACTGTACTCTTTGTGATTTGTGTAAAACGCGCACCAATATTGTTTTTGGTGTTGGTAATGAGAATGCAGATGTGTTGTTTATAGGAGAAGCTCCAGGTGAAAATGAAGATTTGCAGGGAGAACCATTTGTTGGAAGAGCTGGTATGCTATTAAACGAGATGATTCGCTCGTTAAGATTAGAGCGAAAAGACGTTTATATAGCAAATATTTTAAAATGCCGGCCCCCGCGAAATCGAGACCCGCTTCCCTTGGAAATAGATTTATGCACTCCTTATTTAAAAAAACAAATTGCTTTGCTAAAACCGAAAATAATTATTGCGGTTGGAAGAGTTGCAGCACATCATTTATTAAATACAGAAGAATCGATGGGCAGATTACGCGGCAGGCAATATACTTATGGTGATTTCGCCACGCCGCTTTTTGTAATTTATCATCCGGCATATTTGTTGCGCTCACCAAGCGAGAAGGGTAAAGCTTACGAAGATTTAAAACATATTTACAAATTTTTACAAAATAAACTATGACATTACATATTCTTATTTTAGCCGCTGGTAAGGGCACCAGAATGAATTCAAATTTGCCGAAGTTGATGCAGCCTTTGGCAGGAATTCCGCTATTGGAGCACGTTATTAAAACGGCTGAGGAGTTAAAGCCCAAAAAAATTCATGTAGTTTACGGCAATGGCAAAGAAGAAGTCGAATCTAAACTTTCCCATTTAAACGTTAATTGGATTTATCAAGCAGAACAACTTGGAACTGGACATGCCGTATTGCAAGCCTTGCCCTTTATTGAAGATGAGGCAGATGTTTTGATTTTATTTTGTGACGTTCCTTTGCTTACGCTAACCACGTTGCAACAATTTTTGCAAGTATTGCAGACCAATTCCATAGGCATATTAACTACAGATTTATTAGAGCCGAGGCATTATGGAAGAATAATTCGCGATAATTCTGGCGATGTTGTTGGTATAGTTGAATATAAAGATGCTACACAGGAAGAAAAGGAAATTAAGGAAGTAAATAGCGGCATTTTTGCTGCGAAAGCCAAAGTATTAAAAAAATATCTTCAGTATATTAAGGCAAACAACGCGCAAAAGGAATATTATTTAACTGATATTGTCAAACTGGCTGTAACGGATGGCTTGCAAGTTAGTGCAGTGAAAACTTTAAATAATGAGGAGATATTAGGAATCAACGATAAGATAGAATTAGCAAATGCTGAAAGAATTTATCAGCGTAATTTAGCGCGTGATTTAATGTTGCGCGGTTTAACACTGATTGATCCAAATAGATTTGACGTTCGAGGGAATTTAACTTTTGGCAAAGATGTGACTATTGATGTAAATGTAATTGTTGAAGGTGATGTGAAGTTAGGCGATAACGTAATAATTGAACAAAACGTTTATTTAAAGAATGTTGAGATTTATAATAATGTTAGAATACGTGCTAATTCTATAGTTGAAGGTGCAATTATCGAAGATAATTGCATAGTGGGCCCCTTTGCAAGAATTCACTCGAAATCGGTTTTGCATACAGCAGCATGTATTGGCAATTTTGTGGAAGTTAAAAATGCAGAGATTGGCAACCGTAGCAAGGCAAAGCACTTAACTTATCTTGGCGATGCATTGATTGGTGATGATGTTAACGTTGGCGCCGGCGTTATTATTTGTAATTATGATGGAGCAAATAAATATCAGACAGTTATTGAAGACGGTGCCTTTATAGGCTCAGATTCACAGTTAGTTGCACCGGTAAAAATCGGTAAAAATAGCTATATTGGAACTGGTTCAACAATTACGCACGATACACCCGAAAATAAGTTGACTGTGGCAAGGGCGCGTCAAGTAGTGGTTGAACATTGGCAACCGCCTAAAAAAGGGGTAAGAAAAAAATGAAAACTATTTTTTGCTTAAAAGTTGACGTTGATACAGAACGGGGTACCAAAATTGGAGTACCTAATCTAGTTTCACTTTTTAAAGAACTTGAAATTCCAGCGACTTTTCTTTTTTCATTAGGCCCAGATAATACGGGAAAAGCAATAACCAGAATTTTTCGGCCTGGATTTTTGAAAAAAGTCAGTAGAACTAGTGTTATCAGCACTCATGGCATTCGAACGTTATTAAATGGAGTTTTATTGCCTGCACCGCATATTGGCAAACGCCATGCGGAATTATTGAAACAAGTTAAGGAAGAAGGATTTGAAGTTGGCATTCACTGCTATGATCATTATCGCTGGCAGGATCACGTTGGCAAAATGAGTTTGGAAGAAGTTTTTTGTGAATTTGCCAAAGCACTTGCAGAATTTCAGCGTATTTTTGGAGTGCCAAGCCGGGCCGCCGGAGCTCCAGGTTGGCAGGCAAATGAAAAAACTTTAACAGTTTATGATGCAGCTAATTTATTATATGGCAGTGATTGCCGGGGCGAAACTCCCTTTTTCCCAAAAGTGGGCAATAAGATTTTCAATACGCTGCAAATTCCGACTACTTTACCAACTTTAGATGAACTAGTTGGGTTGCCTGATTATCCGTTAGCTAAAATTTCTGATAATTACGCGAGCCTTTTGAAAAATAATATTCCAAACGTTATGACAATTCATGCCGAACTAGAAGGCATGAAATATCTAAATTGGTTTAAAGATTTTTTATTGCTTTTGAAAAAAAGGGACATTGAGTTTAGGACATTAGAATCGGTAGCGCAAAAGTATTTAGCAGAGCGTGAAAAAATACATATTTGTGAAATGATCCAGGGCGAAGTTCCAAATAGGTCAGGAGCATTGGCTATAGAGTCGCAGGGAGTAGTCTTATTGTGAACAAAAAAATTATTTTTACCGGTGGTGGCACTGCCGGCCACGTAACGCCAAACATTGCGTTAATTAAAAAATTTCAAAAAGAAGGTTGGCAAATATATTACCTTGGTTCTGAAAATGGAATAGAAAAGGAGTTAATTGAAGGGCAAAATATTCCCTTTTATGCTATTTCAAGCGGTAAATTACGTCGTTATTTTAGTTGGCAGAATTTTATTGACCCCTTTAAAATCTTTTTTGGAGTAATCCAGGCCTTTGCTATTTGTTTAAAGTTACGGCCGAATGTTGTTTTTTCCAAGGGCGGTTTTGTTTCTTTTCCTGTTGTTGTGGCGGCTTGGCTTAATAGAATTCCCGTTATAATTCACGAATCTGATTTGACTCCCGGCTTAGCAAATAAGTTATCGTTTCCTTTTGCAGATAAAATTTGTGTTACTTTTCCAGAAACACTGCACCATATTAAAAATTCCACCAAAGCTACTGTTACCGGTACGCCAATAAGAGAGGAGTTTTTCTCAGGAGACAAAGAAAAGGGCAGGCAGTTATGTGGTTTTTCGCCGGATAAAAAAACCATTTTGGTTTACGGTGGCAGCCAGGGTGCAGAATCTATCAATAAAGTTGTAAGGCAACTTTTGCCTGAAATTTTAGATAAATTTCAAATTGTTCACGTTTGTGGTAAAAATAATTGTGATGCTAGTTTTTCTTATCAAGGCTACAAGCAATTTGAATATTTAAGCGGTGAGTTTCCGCATATTTTGGCACTTGCCGATTTAGTAATTGCCCGTTCTGGCGCAAATTCAATATATGAGCTTTTAGCTTTGCAGAAACCGCATATTTTAATTCCCCTTGGCAGGCGTTCCAGCAGAGGAGATCAAATTGAAAATGCTAAGTATTTTGCTAACCTTGGTTTTAGCCAAGTTATTTTTGAGGAAGAATTAACTAAAGATAAATTAAATGAGAAAATAATTTGGGCATTTGGCCATCTCGAAGAAATAAAAGCAAAATTAGCGTCTTTCACCGTAGAAAATAGCGTTAAATCTATCTATGAATTGACTTGTGTAACGCTAAATAAATTAAGACCTGTGGCAATACGTTAACCAGAATTCGATGTAACTCATTAATAACATAAAACCAGAATTACGGTAGTGTTTTCTTGTAGACGATGTTTTACAATTTTTGTTTTTGGAAACAAAAATTATGAAACTCGCTGTTTTACATTCCAGAGCAAGCTCGGGCATCGATTCGCCTGAAGTTACCGTTGAAGTACATCTTTCCCCTGGAATTCCGTCTTTATCAATTGTTGGTTTGCCTGAAACCGCTATAAAAGAAAGCAAAGATAGAGTGCGAAGCGCCTTATTGAATTGCCATTTTGAATTTCCGCCCAGGCGAATAACTGTAAATTTAGCTCCAGCTGATTTGCCCAAAAAGGAAGGAGGGCGTTTTGATTTGCCGATTGCTATTGGAATTTTAATTGCGTCTGACCAAATTTGTGTCGATGGCATAAATAATTATGAACTTGCGGGGGAGCTTGCTTTGTGTGGTGCCTTGCGGCCATTTAGCGGAGCATTGCCTTTTGCTATTGCAGCGCGTTTTTCTAAACGGAATCTGATTATTCCGAGTACCAATGCCGATGAGGCTTCTTTAGTTAATGGTGTCACTGTAATTCCCGCAAATAATTTATTAGACGTTTGCGCACATTTAAATCAAACAAAAGTGATAACTCCGCATCAAGTCAGTTATAAAAAAAGTAAACGAACTCATAAACTTGACATTGCAGATATTAAAGGGCAGGAGCATGCAAAAAGAGCTTTGGAAATAGGGGCTGCAGGAGAGCATAGCATTTTGATGATTGGTCCTCCCGGTACTGGAAAAACAATGTTGGCAAATAGGTTTATAACTTTACTGCCTGAGATGAGTGATGATGAAGCTTTAGAAACTGCAGCTGTAAATTCTATTGCCGGTAAAAAGTTTGCTATTGATGCATGGAAAGAGCGCCCTTTTCGTGCGCCGCATCATACTGCTTCGGGAGTTGCTTTAGTGGGAGGAAGCAGTCCGCCGCGACCGGGAGAAATTTCTCTAGCTCATAACGGCATTTTGTTTTTAGATGAGCTTTTAGAATTTAATCGCAGTGTACTGGATGCCTTGCGCGAACCAATGGAATGTGGTTTTGTGACTATTTCGCGCGCTGCTTATCAGGCGAAATTTCCGGCAAAATTTCAGTTTATTGCAGCGATGAATCCATGCCCTTGTGGCAATTTTGGAAATGCCGGCAAAATTTGCAATTGTACTCGGGAGCAAATAGAACGTTATAGAGCGCGAATTTCAGGTCCTTTATTGGATCGCATTGATATGCAGATTGAAGTCCTGAATTTGCCAAAAGGCGTTTTATCCAGAACGAGTGCGAATGCGGAAAAAAGTGAGGAAATTCGCCAAAGGGTTATTACAGCGCGAAATATTCAATTTAAGCNNTAAGCGTGCCAATAAAACAAATGCACATTTAATGGAGAAAGAAATCGAAAATTTTTGCCGCCTTGACCAGGAGAATAAAGAATTTTTGGAGATCGCGATGGAAAAGCGAGGTTTTTCTGCACGCGTTTATCATCGTATTTTAAAACTTGCACGTACGATTGCAGATTTGGATAATTGTGAAGAAATCAGTCAATGCCATTTATCGGAGGCTTTTAGTTTTCGGAAGTTGTGACTACTGCTACAAAAAATACGTGAAATTGCTTCTTGAATTTTGGGTTTGTAAGCCACATATTAAAATAACATATCTAATTTAATGGTATTTTTATAACATATTGATTATACTGATATTTTTTATTGCATGTTT
>PLMI01000058.1 GCA_003142435.1 Coxiellaceae bacterium
AAACATGTAATAAAAAATATCAGTAAAATCAATAACTTACATTTTTGAGCAAAAAATAATGAAAGATATGCCAAAATCGATGCCATATGTAAATATTCCAATGAAAATAGTTGGGCCGGTTAAGGTTTGGGGCTCGAATTTCAACGAGGAAATACCTATTCCCCTGGCTACTTTTGAAAAACCATTATGGCACTCAGTAAATAGAGGCGCCAGGGTTTCTCGAAAGTGCGAAGGCATCAAGACAACTCTCATAAGTTCTTCGATGACGCGTTCTATTTTGTTTGAAGCAAGTGGCGCAGGCAGGGCGTTAGAGATAATCTCAAATTTAAAAAAACAACAAAGCGAAATGGAAGCAATCGCTAAAACCACTAGCAATTTCGTATGCCTTAAGGATTGGAATTATCAACTTGTTGGCAATTTGCTTTATGTGCGTTTTTCCTTTTCTGTTGGTGACGCTGCCGGCCACAATATGGCGACTAAAGCTGCTGAAGCCATATTTGATTGGATTTTGCAAAAAGATAAAGATTTAAAATACATTTCTATCTCGGGTAATTATTGCACAGACAAAAAAGTTTCTGCAGTCAATGGGATTTTGGGGCGAGGGAAGTACGTAATTGCAGAAATTTTGATTTCAGAAAAACTGTGTGTGGAAATTTTACGGACTACACCTCAAAAAATTGTAAACTTAAATGTAAAAAAGAATTTAATTGGTTCAATTTTGTCAGGAAGTATTCGCTCAGCAAATGCCCATTTTGCCAACATGTTGCTCGCTTTTTATTTGGCAACTGGACAAGATGCGGCAAACATAGTTGAGGGATCTCAAGGAATAGTGCATGCAGAAGTTCGCGGAGAAGATTTATATTTTAGCGTAACATTGCCTAACATTATTGTTGGCGTTGTTGGCGCTGGTAAAGATTTAGACTTCGTTAAAGACAATTTACAGCTTTTGCAATGCTCTTTGCAAAAACCAGTTGGTGAAAATGCGGATCGATTGGCAGAGATTGCTGCAGCTGCTGTTTTATGCGGTGAATTGTCGCTTTTGGCAGCTCTTACTAACGAGGGAGAGCTGATGCATTCTCATTTAGTCATCGAAAGATAACAGACACTTTTTCAAACATGACCTCCCAAATCTCATGCCCTGATTTCAGCGCCCGTTTCTCAAATTTTGTCAAAGACCGGTAAGCTGCGCGGGGCACAAATTTATTTTCTTTTGCCAGATTAAAAAATTCTGGTATTTGTTCCATTATTTTAATGGCATGCATTGCATAGTCTTTGCTGTCTGTAACGAGATGAAATTGCCCTCCGGTTTTTAGTCTTGATAAAATCAATTTAGCAAATTCCAATTGTACTAGTCGCCTTTTATGATGGCGAGTTTTTGGCCAGGGATCTGGAAAAAATAATAATATTTTATCAATGCTTTGTTCTGGAATTGCTTTGGAAAGAACGAAGTCCGCGTCTTCGATGAAAACACGAATGTTTTTTAACGGATCTTGTAGTAACTTGGTAAACAATGCTCCGACACCAGGGGTATGTACTTCGATTCCGATAAAATTTATTTCAGGATTTTCCCTTGCCATTGTGAAAAGGGAATCTCCCATACCAAAACCTATTTCCAAAATGGTTTTGGTGTTACAGCGTTTGAAAATTTTATCGATATCAATTTCGTGATCAGAGGAAAGGCCATAAAGAGGCCAAAGATCATTAATTGCTAATTTGCGCGCAAGAGTTAAATGGCGGTTTCTGCGCACGAAGCTTTTTATTGTTCTAATAGGTAAAGAGTTATTTTTCACAGGATATAAAAAAATATTATTTATGTATTGTCATTCGGAAATGACAGTTTTGTTTTATTTTTATAAGGTCTGAAATGTCAACAGACTTTAAAAGTAGTTTTCATTTGCCTGGTAATTGGTGCTCAAGCTAAATAAAGTGAATTTTGTCTGATAATCGTAAATATCCATTCGTTCGAGATTTTTTAATTTTTTTGCCAAGTAGACAGAAAAGGGCAGGCCAAAAAATTCTATTGCAACTTTGATAAGCCACATGGTTATTATAAGAGCTAATAAATTACTGTTGCTCATCACGTTATAAAAAGCAAGCGTACTAAAAATAAAGCTGTCAAAAAATGAGGCAATGAAAGTTGAAGCAACAAAACGTACGCTCATGTTGCGACCGCGCATTTTGATTTTTAATTTTGCCATTATGATGGAGTTAAGCGGCTCAGCAATGAAGTAGCTTATTGCTGAGGCAATTATAATGCGCAAATCTGAAGCCAATAAAGTATTGAAAATTTCATTGTGCGTTTGGTAACTTGGGCTTGGCAAGTGAATTACTATTTGGCCATAGCCAATAAAAATAGCGTTAAACAAAAAACCGGTCCAAATTGCTTTGCGTGCATATTTATAACCATAAACTTCAGTTATCAAATCCGATAAAATGAATGATAAAGGGAAAATTAGCGTCCCTGCATCGGTGTTCAGCCCAAAAATATTGACTAATCTTGGGTCAAACCAGTTGGCAAATGCTAACACCATGACATAGGAAAGCATCAGAAACCAGAGATATTTATATTGTTGATTCATAGTGTTATTATATCTATTTTGAATTCTAGGCGCAATTTAACGATTACATTTAGAATAAAAAGTGAGTTGAAATATTTTAACATGGAATTAATGACAAATTTATGAGTATATCCACAATGACAAATAAAGGGCAAATAACAATTCCTCATGATATAAGAAAGTATTTAAATTTACGTAGTGGAGATAGAGTGGATTTTTTTATTGGTGATGATGGTAATGTCGTTATTATCCCGATAACAGTAGATATTTCTGAACTAAAAGGCATCGCACCTAAACCTAAGAAATCAGTTAGTATTGATGATATGAATAAAGCAATTTGTAAGAGAAAGTAACTATTTTTATTCCCAATCCAAAACAACTTTGCCGCTTAATCCGGAGCGCATTACGTCAAACCCTTTTTGAAAGTCATTGATTTTAAAGCGGTGTGTAATAATTGGTGTAACATCCAAACCGCTTTGCAGCATGCTGGTCATTTTATACCAGGTTTCAAACATTTCTCGGCCATAAATCCCTTTTACAATTAAACCTTTCATGATGACGTTATTCCAGTCAATGGTGGTGTCATGTGGTAAAAATCCAAGCAAGGCTATTTTTCCTGCGTGATTGATCACTTCAAGCATCATATTAAATGCGCTGCTGTTACCGGACATTTCAAATCCAACATCAAAGCTTTCCTGCATATTTAATTTTTTCATGACTTCTGAAAGTGATTCAGTTTTTACGTTTACGGTATTACTTATGCCCATTTTACGAGCCAAATTTAAACGATAATCATTTACATCGGTTATGACAACGTGACGCGCTCCGACGTGTTTAGCGATGGCGCCAGCCATTATGCCGATAGGACCTGCTCCAGTAATCAAAACGTCTTCACCGACTAAATCAAAAGAAAGAGCAACGTGAGTTGCGTTGCCGAGTGGATCTAAAATAGCTGCAATTTCATCAGAGATTGAATCGGGAAGTGGATAGGCATTAGTTGCAGGCAGTGCTAAGAATTCAGCAAAACAACCCTGGCGGGTCACACCAACGCCAATGTTTTTGCGGCAGAGATGTCGTTTCCCGGCTTTGCAATTGCGGCAAAAACCACAGGAAATATGTCCTTCGCCCGAAACGCGATCGCCAATTTTATAACCTGTGACTTCACTGCCGATAGCAATTATTTCTCCGGCATATTCATGGCCTACGATGATGGGAACCGGAATTGTTTTTTGTGCCCATTCGTCCCAGTTATAAATATGAATGTCGGTGCCGCAAATTGCAGTTTTTTTGATTTTGATTAAAACATCATTGTGACCGATTTGCGGAATTGGAGCATCTTGCATCCAAATTCCTGTTTCCTTTTTTAACTTTGCAAGTGATTTCATAAGATTTTGTCTTTAATGTTTATGTCTTAACTGATTAGTTGATAATATGTAATTCTTTACCTACATTCGCAAACGCATTGATTGCTTTATCTAAATGCTGTTTTTCGTGTGCGGCAGACATTTGAGTGCGAATGCGAGCTTGCCCTAATGGAACTACAGGATAAGAAAAGCTTATTACGTATATTCCTTCATGTAAAAGTTTATCTGCCAAAGTTTTAGCAAGCACTGCGTCACCAATCATTACGGGAATAATTGGATGTTCTCCTGGAACCAGCTTAAACCCTAATTTTTGCATTGCATTGCGAAAATAAAGCGCATTCTCTTTTACTTTTTTACGCAAATCATCATTCTTTTCAAGAAGATCGAAAACTTTTAAAGAAGTTGCGGCAATTACAGGGGCTAACGTGTTGGAAAATAAATAAGGCCTTGATTTTTGGCGAAGCCATTCAATTACTTCCTTATGGCCGCTGGTATATCCTCCTGAAGCGCCTCCCAGAGCTTTACCCAAAGTTCCAGTGATTATGTCAATTTTCCCTATAACGTTATGATATTCATGAGTGCCTTTGCCTTTTTCTCCCAGAAAGCCCACGGCGTGAGAGTCATCTAAAACAGTTAAAGCGTTGTATTTTTTAGCTAAAGCACAAATGGCCTTTAAATTTACAATGATGCCATCCATAGAAAAAACGCCATCGGTCACAATGAGTTTATAGCGGCAAGCGGAAGCGGCTTTAAGTTGTGCTTCCAAGTCATTCATGTCATTATTTTTATAGCGAAAGCGTTTGGCTTTACATAAACGTATGCCGTCGATGATGCTTGCATGATTTAGCGCATCGCTTATTACGGCGTCGTCTTCACCTAGAAGTGGCTCAAATAAACCGCCGTTAGCGTCAAAACAAGAAGAGTACAGGATCGTGTCTTCCGTTTCTAAAAACTCACTTATTTTTGCCTCTAATTCTTTGTGAACGTTTTGTGTGCCGCAAATAAAGCGCACTGATGACATGCCGTAACCGTATTTATCTAAAGCTTTTTTTGCTGCTTCAATAAGTGCCGGGTGGTCTGATAACCCAAGGTAATTGTTGGCGCATAAATTGATTACTTCTTCGCCGCTTGCGATTTTTATGATTGCCATTTGAGCAGAAGTTATAATGCGTTCATTTTTATATAGACCTTCATTTTTAAGTTTTATAATTTCGTTGCGTAAATGTTCGTAAATTGGATTTTCCATAGATTTGTCTAATGTAATTTAGCTTCTATTCTAAAGATAATTAGGAATAGATTGCAATAGAAAGTTGTATATATAATAATTTATGATGTTTCATTTTTATTTAAACGAAAGAATTATGCAAAAAAACAAATTTTTTCTGGAAAAATATTTTAGCCCTATTATTGAGCTGTTATTTTACGTACTCATAGGATCGGCAATTGCGTATTTATATTATCATCAGGTTTACACAACAGCTCCCGGGCAAAACATGCCATTTCCCTCAGATGTTCGTGACCATATCGGTTTTGCCAAGGAAATTGCAGCTGATCCTCGTTATTTGCTGCATTTTTTTGAGCCCGGATTTCATTTTCTGCTGATTGCTGTAGTAAAAATATTTAGCATTAGTTATGAAAATGGTGCTGTTGTAGTATTAACCGCGGCATATCTTGCTTTTGCTTTTCTTTTATTAAGGATTATAAGCAGTGATTTCAACAACATTAAACTTCATGCACTTCCGATAACATTCACGACAAAACCAGATAGCCTTTTCGGCAAAAGGACATTTACTATTGAATTGGATAAGCTGCTTGCAGTTTTTCTTTGTTTATTCTTGCTTTTNNCACAACAACACTCACACTGGAATAGGCAGTCCCACGGTTTGGCATAGTCCCACATTAACCATGGTCAGAGTTTTTGCTTTATACATAACTTTCCAAGTCGTTTTGGAATTTAAAAACTTAGAAAAAAATTTTCAATACTACCTGTTGTCATTATTGCTTTTTATCAGCTGTTTGATGAAGCCCTGTTTTGCCGATATTTTTATTCCATCTCTTTTTATTTATGCAGCTTTTGTTGCATATCAAAGAAAAGATATGCATCCAATCTGGCATNNCTTTATGCCTTTTAAAGTTATGCGCGCTTATGGCAATCCAATCGTGGTTATTTTTCAAACTTTATCTTTTCCCATAGCGGTGGCGATGGTTATTGGCAGGCATATGCGTGCCCATTTAAAGTTCTGCTGGATTTTGATTTTTGTCGCTTTTATGCAGTTTGCTTTGTTTGCCGAAGGGGGTAGGGCCTTTTTTTTCGCTGATTTTCGCTGGGGTTTTGATGTTGCGCTGACGCTAATTTTTATTTTTAGCATGCTGGATTTTTTTCATTGGGCTTTGTTGGAACGGTCTTTGTCAAGGGAAGATAAGCGGGCAAAAATTAGGCTGGTGGTTTTTTTATTTGCATTGCATTTATTTTCAGGTATTGCTTATGCACACAATATTTTTACCGGTGGTTATTTTTGGGCAATCGATAACTCATCCCGGGTAGNNTTTGCTTCATAGTAAATGCGGCCGATGTATTCTCCTAAAATGCCTATTCCCATAAGTTGTATCCCACCTAAAAAAAGGATGGCGGTAAAAAGCGATGCGTAACCCGGAACATCTATACCGTGAAAAACAGTTCGAATAATTATGTAAACGGCATATAAAAAAGCAATTAGCGCAATGGAGATTCCGATATAAGTCCATACGCGAAGCGGTAAAGTGCTGAAGCTCGTTATGCCTTCGATGGCGAAATTCCATAGTTTCCAGCAGTTGAATTTTGTTTTACCGGCCGTCCTTTTTGGTCTTTGATACTCAATGGATGTCGTTTTAAAACCCACCCAGGCAAATAATCCTTTCATGAAGCGCCTGCGTTCCGGAAGTTTTTTTAATGCGGCAGCAACTTTGCTGTCGATTAACCGGTAATCACCGACGTTGTTTGGTATTTCTACATCCGCCACTGCATTATTAAGTTTGTAAAATATTTTCGCAGTATTTCTTTTGAGAAAAGTGTCACTTGAGCGATCAGACCGTTTAGCCAAAACTACGTCATTTCCAGAACGCCACTCTGTGATCATTTCGGGGATAAGGGATGGAGGATCTTGTAAATCAGTGTCCATGAAGATTATTGCATCTCCACGGGCGTAATCTAATCCTGCCGTTATCGCTGCTTCTTTGCCGAAATTGCGCGAAAGGTCAATTATTTTTATTTCACAGCCTGGCGCCTTAACGGCCAGCAATTGGTCTAATGTTTTATCAGTGCTGCCATCATTAATGCAAATCAATTCAAACTTATATTGTTGAATGGAGTTCAAAATTGGCAATAGTTCTGCAAAAAACAAATTAACGCAGTTTTCTTCGTTATAAAAAGGTAAAATTATAGAGATTGTCATGGTTTTGCCGATGAAAGTTTGTAGATTAAAACTCCTCCGCTTGCAAATGGGTTTTTCTGAATTTTAACCAGCAACTTTTTCCAATAGTTATTTAACAAAGGATCAACAATTACCGCAGTAACTCCATGTTGCTTCAAAAAAGCTTTAAACATTGCCGGGGTTTTGTTGTCAATCGGCTTTTCGTACATTAGTACTTTAATCATGGGTTCATTTCTAAACTCATAAGGTAACGCAGCGCTGGCAAATCCTCCAAGTTGGCGAAAATACATATTTGCCTCTATTTGCCAGAGCATGTCATATCCATAAAAATAAAATGGCAGGATCAGCACGTTTTCTTTTGGTTTTAACCATTTTTCGTAGTAGTGCTTTTCCGTAAAGAAGCGTGGAGCTTGTATTTCTCCCGACCAGTACGCTGTTTGCAGCGTCGGCAAAATGAACAATATGCTTATAAATGCTATGGTATAACGAAAAAAATCTTTTTTTGCTGATAACCATAATGCCATGATAACAGACATAGATAAAGTAGCATACATGATGAAACGAAAGGGCATGGCATGTTTAATAACGGGAATATAGTGTAACGCCATTGCAGGCAAAGGAAACCAAAAGTTTGGAAGATCACCGCCTTTTTTCGAAAAAACTTCAAAACCAAAACCAAAAGATAAAATGAGAACTATAAGAAAAAATATTATCAGGAGTTTTCCCTGCCTTGTCCCCCAGTTCTTTAGTGAAAATAACAATAGTACCACTGCAGCCGGTATTCCAAGATAGCCGGGGCCGAAATGGCCAATGTAAGGCAGCAGTTTGTCATAATGCAATAACATCTCTTTTGCCGGTATAAATAACCCTGCAAAGGTATTTATTTCCAAAAGTGAATCCATGAACTTGTCTGGTAACGGTGTAAGAAAGAAATAGTAAATATATGGAGAAACGATGATTGTTGCTATCAAGTAAGAAATTAGTACATAAAAACCACAGCTCAACAATTGAGCACGATAATCTTTATAAATACGGATGGCGCAATACCAAAAAATTGCGGCAAAAAAGGCCGAAGTCAGGAAAATTTCAACTGAAATCAAGAATTGGCAGACAAGGCAAATGGTTGTTAACAATGTAAAAGAAAATCTTCGAATTTTTTTATGCAGAAAAAATAATGCCAATAACATTAAAACGGGAATTAAAAATATCGACGTGATGTTGATATCACCGTAACTTGTGAAGAAAATCTGGTACGCAGAAAAACCAAAAAAATAGCCGCCCAAGAGAGAACTAAAAAATGATTTTGTGATGTACTTGCATAGCAAATAAGCAGTCCAGGCAGAAAGCGCCGTGGTGAAAATGGCGATCAGGTTAAAAGCAACAATGGGACTCAAAAATAAGGTTATAGGCAAGGAAATCAAGCTTAAAAACGGGACTGCAGTCGCATGTGCCATGTTAAAGCCCGTGGGCACCCAAATTTCTTTGCTAATGAAAAAATTTAATTTGTGGTCAATTGCGTAAGGCCACCAGTTTAAAAACCAAACAAAAGCGCCGCTGTCGTTAACTGTCGAACGCAAAAGAAAATCATTCAGATGGAAAATCGTTTGTTTGCCAAATAGCGCAATTGAGATAGCAGCATACGTTAAGAGAGCGTAAAGCCCTTGTAATGCCTCATATCCCTTGTCTATTTTTGTTTTATGCATCAATTGTTTCATACAAAGATCTCTACGGTTAAAATTTAAACTGAATAAGGCTTATGGTAATTTCGATAAAAATCAAAAGAATGATTATTACCTCCAGATGGCTTGAATGCTTATGTTGGGATTGCGTAGTTAACATCTCGAATAAACCATGTAATACGTCCAGCTTTTGGTTAAGTGCCGAGACTCTCCTTGGGATATCAAGGAACTTTTTACTCATGCTGTAATAAGCTTCAAGGCTCGTATGCTCCCAAAAATACTCCGGATCCGCAAGAAATTCACTGTTTAAGTTAATGTAAGTTCTGGCAATAAACAGCTCACCCATCCGTTTTGCTATTTCTTTTTGCGAAAGTTTAATATTGCCGTGTGTTGCAAGATCTTCCGAAAAATGCGAGTTTTCATCGATGGTTTTTTGAATGGCAGATTCGTAAGATTCTAATTGGATAGATTGGGCAAGCCCATAGGAAATAGCCAGCAGTATTTGTACGTTATCTGATTCTATCGTAATGATGTCCGCATTAAACCTGTCATGAGTTGTCATTTCAGTGGCATCGCTATAACGAAAAATAAACTGGTCTTTTTCTATATTGCTAAGCGGCTTTATCGAGAATAACTTTATTTGCTGGAGTAGCGCTTTTTCTTCGGCATTAGTTAAGCCCCAAATTACAATGCAGCCGTAGGAAAATATAAAAATATCTCCTTTTCTATTTGGCGGTATGAGATGCAATACTTTTCGGTATTGGGTAACGGCATATCCTTTGAACTTAAAGGCGCTATTTATTGCCAGAAGCTTATAGCTATCAGCCGTACAAAAAGATGAGCAGCGCATATAAAGATTTTAGTATGTTTGATTGGGAAGAGAAAGAAAATAAAAAGGACAGCTATAAAAAAGCTGTCCTTTTACGAAGTGGTAAAAAACTTTCACTTTCCTGCTAAAGTTAACAACCGGTATCAACGAAATTAACAAATGCTGCAGATGATGCAGTTGCTGCGGTATAAATAGCACTACATGAAGCTGAACTTGAGGCACCTTTAGGCACGAAACTAATAGTAGTTGTAGTGGAGGATATTGTGTAAGAATCAAATGCCGAACCGCTGAGTTGTCCTTGAAGTGCAGATGTTACTCCGGCGACTGATGGATATCCCGATGTCATTGCGACTACTGTTCCATCTTCCAGTGTAATAGTAGCAGGATTTGAAACACCACTTACCAAAACTTGCCCATGAGTTATTGCCATAGCAGCTTTTAAAGAACCTGCCATCGCATCTGTAGTTGCAGCGCGAGCTTGGGCAGAAATAGTTGAAAATCTCGGCAAGATAAATGCAGCTAAAATTCCTAAAATAACAATTACAATAATTAATTCGATTAATGTAAAACCCTTTTGTTTATTTGATGTTGCCATAAAATCTCCTAATTTTATTTTGGTTAAAATGTCATTGCTAGAGTTCCACTGATTTAGAACTAACAACGTACAAGTTTTAATATTATCTCATTAAAGTCTCGTAAAGAACAAATAATTTTTTAAAAATTTTTATTGCCAAAAAATGCATGGTTATTTATGCTAATCTATATAATACTGAAATTATTTTCTACAAACTTTTTATATAAGGAATAGCAAAATGGATATATTTGATTTGTTGAAGTATACAGTTGCTCATGGGGCATCGGATTTGCATCTTTCTTGCGGAATAGAGCCAATAGTTAGAATCGATGGGGACTTGGAAAAAATTCCTGAAACTATGGTTTTATCGCAATCAGTTTTATTGGATATGCTAGACAAAGTTATTCCAACTGAGTATAAGGAAGTGCTATCTTCGGCGCTTGATATGGACCTTGCCGTGGGTCTTCCCGGGATATCGCGGTTTCGTGTAAATATTTTTCACCAATTTCGTGGCATAAGTGCAGCATTTAGAGCCCTTCCGTCTACTATTCCCACATTTGAAGAGTTGGGATTTCCTGAAGTCTTTCGCGAGCTTTGCGAACTTCCTCATGGTTTGATATTGGTGACTGGCCCAACTGGTTCAGGAAAAACCACAACTATGGCCTCGATGATCAATTACATCAACAAAAAGTACAAAGCGCATGTTTTGACAATTGAAGACCCTATCGAATATGTTTTTGAACCCGACAAGTGTTTGATTCAGCAAAGGGAGGTAAAGCGACATACGGCTGGGTTTTCTGAGGCATTGCGTGCCGCTTTGCGTGAAGATCCAGATTATATTCTCGTTGGAGAAATGCGTGATTTAGAAACAATCCGACTGGCACTAACCGCAGCAGAAACGGGGCATTTAGTTTTTGCAACTTTGCACACCAATTCAGCGGCCGAGAGTATTGATCGTATTATTGATGCTTTTCCTTCCTCTGAGAAAAGCATGGTGCGAACTATTTTAGCTGGTTCTTTACAAGCAGTTCTTTCGCAAATTTTAGTTTGTAGAAAAACTAGTGGCCGTATCGCAGCGCAAGAGATAATGGTTTGTACTAATGCCATAAGAAATTTAATTCGTGAAGACAAAGTTCCACAAATTTATTCTACTATCCAAACTAGCCAGGAAAGGGGAATGCGCACTTTAGCGCAACATCTAAAAGAGTTAGAAGAGCAGGGTGTAATTGAGGGTGGAAAATAGGGTCTATTCCTCTTCTTGCAATCTCGCGTGTAAATTAGTCAGTCTTTGCTTAGTTGCAGCGTTTTTTATCGCCATTGCTAATGCTTTTGTTTGTCCTACCAACACGACTAATTTTTTACCTCGCGTAATAGCGGTATAAATCAAGTTGCGCGCCAACATCATATAATGCTGAGTTGCAATTGGAATCACGATTGCCGGGTATTCTGAACCCTGGCTTTTGTGAATGCTGATTGCATAAGCTAGCGCAATTTCATCAAGTTCGGAAAAATCGTATTCGATTATGCGGCCGTCGAAACTGGCATGCAAAGTGTTTTCCTCTGAGTCAATTATTTTTATGGTGCCAATATCGCCATTGAATACGTCTTTATCGTAGTTATTTACATTTTGAATTATTTTGTCATTAACGGAAAAAGTCCAGCCAAAACGCGTTATTTTGTTTTGCTCTTTGCCGTTTAATGTTTGTTGCAGTGTGCTATTTAAATTTTGTGAACCTAAGGTGCCGCGGTGCATCGGCGTTAACACTTGAATTTCAGTCAAAGGGTTTAGATTGAATTTTTGCGGCAGGACTTTGGTTACCATGTGAATCAATTTATTTTGAATTTCTTCAGGAGTTGACGCTTCGAGAAAAATAAAATCAGAAGAAAATTTCCCGTCATCATTATTTTCACAAAGCGGAAATTGCCCTTGGTTAATACGATGTGCATTAACGATGATTTTAGAATCTCGTGCTTGGCGGAAAATTTCTGTCAATGTAACTGTTGGAATAGTATCTGACTGAATTAAGTCTTGCAGTAATGCTCCGGGGCCAATTGACGGCAGCTGGTCAATATCGCCAACAATGAGCAATGCTGCATGTGTTGGAATTGCTTTTAACAAGCTATTGATAAGAGTTATATCGATCATTGACGCTTCATCGATTATGACAAAATCTGTCGCCAGCGGATTTTTTTGATTGCGTGTAAAAGAAGCGGCATCGGGAGTAAATCCAAGCATGCGGTGAATTGTTTTAGCGTCAAATCCGGTTGCTTCAGACAGCCTTTTGGAAGCTCGTCCCGTTGGAGCACACAATGATACTCTTAATTTTTTGGCTCTGGCTATTTTCAAGATGGTATTGATTATTGTCGTTTTGCCAACGCCGGGCCCGCCGGTAATGATCGCAACTTTTGAATTTAATACGGTAAAAACCGCTTTTTTTTGCGATGGCGAGAGTTCAAGGCCGGTTTTTTCAAAAACCCATTGTATAGCTTTCTCGCTTTCTATTTTTCCCCACGGAGGCAAACCAAAATTAATTCGCTTAATATTTTTAGCCACGGAAACTTCTGCATGATAAAGAGGCGCTAGAAAAGCTATTTCTTTCGTTTCGCAATCTTTAACTATATTTTCCGTAATAATATTTGCAGTTTCTTTTTCTTTGTTTAGTGCTCTTATTATGATTTCTTCGGGAATTTCTAGAAGCTCTGTTGCTTTAGTTATAAGTTCAGTGACGTAAGCTGCGCAATGGCCTCTATTGCTAAATTCCAGCAAGGTATAACGAATTCCGGCAGAGGCTCTGATAATTGAATCTTTGGCAATTCCTAATTTTATAGCAAGAGCGTCAGCAGTTTTAAAACCGATACCGTGAATATCCTGCACTAAACGGTAAGGGTTTTCTGTAATGATGTTAATGGCATTTTCGCCATAAGTTTTATAAATCCGCACAGCACGCATAGTTCCAAGTCCATGGCCGTGCAAAAATACCATAATTTGGCGTACGTTTTTTTGCTCTTGCCACGACTTTAAAATCATTTGCTGGCGTTTTTCTCCTATTCCAGCTACTTTTTTTAATTTGTTTGGATGATTTTCGATGACATCAAAAACTTGGGCGGCAAAGGCTTTAATTAGTTTTTTTGCAAAATGGGGGCCAATGCCTTTGATCATTCCAGATCCCAGATATTTTTCGATGCCCTCAATAGTTGACGGTGGAATAGTTTTTAATTGATCTGCTTTAAATTGCAAACCGTATTTTTTATCTTGTATCCAGGCGCCTTCCGCTTCGAGCAGTTCACCGATACAAATATTTGCGGCATTGCCAACGATGGTTATGAGGTCTTTAAAGCCAGTGACTTTTGCTTTTAAAATACAAAAGCCATTGTCTTCATTGTGAAAGGTAATACGTTCTATATGTCCGCTGATTTTTTCTTTGGGCTGTTGTTCATGCTGGTTATATTTATTAATGGACATATGTAGGGGCAGACCTGCGTGTCTGCCCTGTGTTGAGGTATTTTTTAATGTTGCTAGAAACTAATTTTTGTTTCAGTGCCGGATTTTAACCTCATAATGTTATCAAAGTGGCGCCAAATGATGATTAGTGTAATTATTATTATTGGGATTACATAATGCGCTTGTGTGAAAATTAAAGCGTACACAGGTGCCAAAACAAAAGCGGCCAGCGCGGCAAGTGAAGAATATCGAAATATGGCAGCGACAACTACCCAGGTGATGATGGCAAGAATGCCGACGATAAAAGACAATCCCAAAAGGCCACCTAGCGCAGTAGCGACTCCTTTGCCGCCTTTAAAGCCGAAAAATACCGGGAAAATGTGTCCGGCTAATGCTGCAATGGCAATGAGCCCCAAAAGAAATCCGTCTATGCCAAATGCCTTCGCCAATAAAACGGGAATGACGCCTTTAAAAATGTCTCCGACAAGAGTAATTAAAGCTGGGATTTTGCCGCCAATTCTGAGAACATTAGTTGCTCCTGGATTATTTGAGCCTGTTGTGCGAGGATCTGGAAGTCCAAGCAATTTGCAAACGATAATTGCGCTTGAAAGAGAACCAATAACGTAAGCGAATGCAATAAGAATTATGAATTTTACCATGTTTTCGTCCCTATTTTTTAAGTTAAAATGAATACTTGATAAATTTTACGCTTTTTATCGGTTATTGCAAATACAGGGAAAACAATTAATAATGTATCTATTGAAATAAATCGATTAATTAATCGATACCAATTGGAGTTGGAAAAAACACATGAAAAAAAGTTCTGCTAATCTTATTTGGTTGGATTTGGAAATGACGGGGTTACAGCCTGATCATGACCGCATTTTAGAAATTGCCACCATAATCACAGATAAATATTTGAATATTTTGGAAGAGGGGCCGGTTTTTGCGCTTCATCAAAAGCCGGCAGTCCTGGAAAAAATGGATGAGTGGAATACCAAACACCATGGCGATTCAGGTTTGATCACACGAGTTGAAGCAAGCCGCATTACTGAATTAATTGCTGAAGATCGCACTATTGAATTTATTTCCAAATAGTTTCCTCCGGGAAAATCGCCAATGTGTGGCAGTTCCATTGGCCAGGACCGGCGTTTTTTGTGTCATTACATGCCAAAGTTAGAGCAATACTTTCACTATCGCAATTTAGATGTCAGCACTGTTAAAATTTTAGCCAAGAATTGGCATCCGGAAATTGCTCATGGATTTAAGAAAAAATCAAAGCATGAGGCATTGTCTGACATTTATGATTCCATCGAAGAGCTGCGCTACTATCGATCGCACTTGTTTGTGCGTTAGCATGTTGATTATCGTAGGGACGACCGCCGGTCGCACTACAAAAAATCAAGATGGGTGCTAGTGGCTTTTTGTTGGTGGGGATTAGAGATGAATTCAAAGACTTACGGGAAGCATTGCATCCTATGTTTTTACCTCCTGAACCAGAACCTGAATTTCCAGCTGCTTTTCATCCTACTGAAAGCGATAATAAAAAAACTCTTACTGAAAATCCTGCTGAAAAAACAACAGAAGCAAAATCACTTCCCGATCTGGCAACGCCTGCAGTTAGTATTACCAAAGATCTAGCGCTAGCAACTGCTAAATCTTTACTAGAACCGAGCGCACCTCCTATCCCTGAAAATCCTATTTACAAAAAAATAGAACAGCCAACCGAAGGGCTGAAAAGATTTGGAAGTTTTGCCATAAGTCCTCCATCGCAACCTACGAGCTCTTCGCCACAACCAAGTGTACCGCCACTCTTAGAAAGTATTGCAGGGGAGCCACCATCTCTAGCATCATTCAAAAAATTTTCGCAAGCTTTTTCTGCAGAATATGCTAGAAGTTGCAAAGTTTCTGCTTCAAAGGAAAAGAAAGCAGTAAGACCATCTTGCCCTTACTCCCATTTGACTGAAGATGATTTACGAAAAATGGATATAGCAACACTAATCTTACAGCTAGAGAATTTGGGTGTAAGTGAATCTGAATTAACTACAGAATTAGAAAAAAAATATCCGATATTAAATTTTGTTTGCCCCTTATCAACTAGTCTTATAAAAGAACCAGTGCTAGCTGGCGATGGTTATAATTATGAAAGGGCAGATTTGGAAAACTACATTAGCTTTTGTGACACTAAGCACCAACCTTTAATTAGTCCTATGACGAAACTACCTATGGCAAAATCTACTATGCCAAATGATCAACTTAAAAGAATAATTAGAGATTTTTTATGCTCTAAGATCTTGACGAAACAAGCTGAAATAGAAGTTGCTGAAAAAACAAGTTTTACAGCTCAAACTCCTTGAAATTAAGCGCAAATCATCAGTAAATGATAGCATTTCATGATTTTTTTCCGAAAAAACGCAACAACCCTTCTTGCCAAGGGATTACTTGTATGTGATCGTATTGTTTGCTGATTGGATCATTAGAAAAGCATATTGCTTCGCATGGAGTGTATTTATTAAAATCTTTTGTAATTTTTGCAAATTCATAAAGATTTTCACTTCTCACATTAAAAGAACTTTTTATTTCAATAAATAAATATGATTGGCCAGGTCTTTCGACCACCAAATCGATTTCTACATTATCTTTTGTATTTAGGTATGAGAAACGAAATTCTTTATTGTTATAAGATGCAAGTCTTATACATTCTAAAATTATAAAATGTTCAAACGCTTCACCATAGGCACTAGTTTGTGGTTTTAATGGGATATTTAGATTATGGGTTAATGCCCTGACTATTCCTAAATCAAAAAAATAAAACTTTGGTTTTTGGCTTAATCGTTTGCGAAAAGAATGTTGAAATGCTTCAAGATGAAATCCAATTAAAGTATCCTCTAAAATTGAAAAATATTCCATTACCGTTTTAGCATCAACTCCTACATCTCTGGCAATGTTACTGTAATTGATAATTTTTCCATTACATTGTGCAGCAACTTCAATAAATTTTCGAAAAGGATCAAGTTTACGAATAAAGTGTTCGCCCCAAATCTCTTCTTTCAGGTAAGTTAAAGAATACGCTTGAAGAAATAAGTTTTTTTCTTCATCATTTGTGAAAGAATATATTTGTGGCAACGAACCCCATTGTAATACAGATTGTAAATCGAAATTATCCCCTAACTCAACGAAGGTTAATGGATAAAGGGAATAAATAAAAGCTCGCCCTGCTAAGAGATTAGCTCCTCCGTATTTTAGCTTACGTGCGCTGGAACCTGTCAATATGAATTTCTTGTTTGTGTTTTCAATTAAATAATGAACAACGTTAAGTAATTTTGGAATTTTTTGTATCTCATCTATTACGACATGCGTTATAACTTCGGGTAGAGCTAGTACTATAGCTTGTAATTCTTGTGGATTGCGTGAAAGACGATCTTCTAGATCTAAATTCAGAAGATCTAGAAATAAAGTTTTCGTAGTTGGAAACTCATGTCTGACCAAAGTGCTTTTTCCCGTATTACGGGCGCCAAATACAAAGATATTTTTTTCCTTAGGCAGTTTTAAAATACGGGTTATGAATTTTCTCATAATAATTTTCCATTTATCAGGATGATATTCCGTAATTGTACGCCAAAAAAGGAGTATTGTCTATTTTAGGTGAAATTATTTTTAATCGTTTAATTTTCATTAGAATTTTCTAAAGGTTTTAAGGTTTTGTTGAACACCATGTTAATAAACATGTAATAAAAAATATCANNCTTTCTTAAAAAATCCTTTCTAACTGATTAATAGCATAATTTTTAACTTAAAATATCCTATAATTTACTTAATTAAGCATCATTTATCTAACTGAATAATAATAAAAATAACTGGTTAATTTTTTATGTCATTTCACGGCGGATCAACAAGATCATTTTTACACATAAATCCTAAGCTACGAGCTTTGAAAATTGCATACAGCGAGCTTGGAGAAGCACTTCGTAGAAGTGAGTCGGATTGTTCTTTAGTAATAATCTCAAAAGACCAAATAAATGCGATAGTAGAAGAAATCAATCGATTAACTAGCCAAAATATTTTTCTTGATCCCAAAAATCTCGAGGAGTTTTATTATAGCTTTAAATCTTTGCCTGAAAGCATAGCAAATCAATTAACAGAAGTAGGCGGCAATTCCAAAAAAAGGGAACAAAACCTTACCTTGGGTGAGGGCGTTGCTTTTGTATGGCATAATTTATTGCAGGCAATGGCAATGGTTGCCGGTTGTCCAGCATCTGCTTTACTTGAAACAGCTGCCATAAATAACAACGAAATTCTTGCCAATCAATTTAATGCAATTTTGCAGGCAATAAAAGAAAAATCTTCAAGAATAAAAGCTAGTCCATCAGCATTGCAACCAGGCGCATCAACATTTTCAAGTTTTAGTTTTAATCTTAACGGAAAGCCTGTGAGTTTAAATGGTGACATGCAGCAGGCACTGGCGACACTAATACAAGCTATTACTGCGATGATTCCCGCATTGACTCAGGCAGCTTCAGTTTCAGCAGGCGCCGCTTCCGGCGCTAATATTACGTTGCCGGCATCTATTCCGGGCATTCAAGATGTTGCAAGGATGGCATCTAATATTGCCGCACAAATGTGTCCGCAAATTGCTGCGATCGGCGGAGCAGCAAATGTTTCTCATGTTGCCGCAAGCGGCTCAACATCTCCATTTGCTTCAGCAAAACTCGAGGAAAATGCTGTTGTTGAAGATCCCGGAGAAGTATTGAACGAAAAATTAGGATATTTAGAAAACTTATGTGAAGTAATAAGAGCTGGAAATGGCGATGTAAAGAATGAATTGGGTGAAACGCCAAAATCCGAATACCCAATTCGTATTCAGGAAATTTTTCAGCTGATTTTTGAAGCCAAAAGGCAGTTAATTAAACCCTCAGAACATTTATCTGAAAAAGAAATCGCCGAAGAGGAAAAAGATTTTTTCGATGGAGTTGAAAAGATTCTAGCAAAATGTATTTTAGAAGATCCGCCTGTTTTTCTCGATTCCGCCACGCACTCAGCCCCTGTCTGGCTTGCCGGCACAGAATGTCCGGCGGTTTTAAAGCCGCTTGGTTATTTACTTGCTGCTTTGGACTTGCGGGCAAGTCCGATAAAAGCTGGTACGCCATATACTAATGCCAACATAAATGATGCATTGATCCAGGTTTTGCAAAGAAAAATAAGCGCGTATGAGAAACTGGGAAATGTTGTCAATGCCATTTCAGATGTTGCCGGTGCAAATGGTGTTGATATGTCGGTTGGAGGCGCTACTAATAAATGGGATCGAAAGAAAGATAACGTGAGGAAAGTAATAGCTGTAATAGGAAATTTAGATACAAAAGATTTTACTCCACGTGAAGAAAATTTAGAAAACATCAGAATTTTGGCTGCAAAATTAAAGAGATTCATCGCTGCATTGTCCATACTTGCCAACGATTTAAAATCACAGTCGCAACAATCTTTTTACATCAATAATGATGGCTCGGAGTTGCAAATGGATGGTTGGCGCAAATTTGTGAATGTAATGTCGCAAATTGCGGGATCTGACTGCACGTCGCTGTTAGGTGCAGATATGAAGCGATTAGCTGCGGAGGAAGTTGCCGGATATATGCAAGTAATATCAGATGCTTTAGAAAAAAAATTGCACCAGGTTGAACACAAAGAGACGGTAAATCCCGCAGTTTTAAGCGACTCAGCAGATAGCCGTGGTTTCCCGGAAACAGAAGCCAAAACAACATCGCGTGTTCCATTAATACCAGGATCACAAGGTGAGTTTTTCGCTTATAAAGTTATAAGAGAAAAAGACGCAGTGGCGCAATTTTCAGGCGCGGTAACATATTTCAGAGATATAAATGTTGATCAAGGGTATCTTATTGTGGTTCAGGCAGTTCAAGAAATGCTAAGGGATATACTGTCAAATGAGCCATTATTGCGCGGAATAACTCCACCGGAAATTAATGGCCTTCTCAACAAAATCATAAAGTGTAAAAGGGATCCTGCAAATAATAATCATTTTACTTTTGAGTTTGATTTTACAAATGTTCTTGCCGACCCTAATTTTTCCAGGTTTCGCTCAGAATTAAAACAAGTTGAAGGCGGTTTCAAAAGCAATAAAATTATTCGCAATGGGCAGATAATTACAGATCAGTTACATCAACAAATAAACAGCGCATTAGCTGCCCAAAAAACTGCTTCACTTGTAAAATCAACGCAAGAAGTACAGGAGCTTAGCGGCATTGGAGCTGAAATTTGCCTGCAACGTCTGAAATTTAAGCATGGAAATAGCCATTGGCATGAAATGCCTTTAAGTAAGAAATTCGGCTTTGAAACTTTAAGCGTTCTTGCAGAAAGATTAATATTTGAACTGAAAGAAATTAAACCGGATTATATTATTCTACCTGGTAGCAGGTTAATAGATGCCGCTAAATTTTTGCCGGCGAAAGAGTTAACCGAAATGCCGTCGGATTGCCTTTTGCTTAGATTGCTTCCGGAACAACAGATGTATTTAAAAAATATTTTGCTGGGCGAATTTCATAAGCTTGTTTTTGACGATAAGCCGATAGATGACGTTGCATGTACACAAAGAATTTTGCGGGAAACAGTTAGGGATTATTCTCAGCAAATTAAAGGAGGAACAAAGGCTGATTGCAATGAATATCTAAAAATAAATATGGAAGCGGTAAAACAAAAAGGAGCAATGGCCACTCTAGATGATGTATTACGGGCAAAAGCAAGCCAGATTCTTGAAAAAATTCATTACACATATTGTTTGCATGATTTTTCGTTTAATGAAGAAACAGGTTTGGCTTTTTCTGGGGAAATGGGCCAGAAACTCAAACAAGAGTTTATTCAGCAGTTGTTTGAAGCTTTGAAGGTTAGAAGTGAAAAGATTGCGTCAATGAAACCTGTAAAATCACAAAGCTCATCTGCGTTAGCAGATCAAGGTGTTTTTAAAGGTGATAAAGATAAAAGTAATGCTAGCAGTCCAGCTCTTAAATCATTTGAAACCGGACAAGAAGAAAGTCAAAATTTTTCATTATTCGATTAAAATTAATTTTCATTTCCTGACAAATATTGCTTTTATTTTAATTCGGCAGCCGCAGGCTTTAGCCTGCGTTTTTTTAAACATAATTCTATGCAGGCTAAAGCCTGCGGCTACCGGTTAGAAAATTACCAATTAATTTTGTTGCAAAAAACTCGAAAATTCGATTAATTCAACAACGCCGGGTTAAAAATCCTTTGTACACGACAACTTTTCAAAAATGGCTTCTGAACAAGGTACTCCATACTTGATGCTAATTTTTGAGGTTTTTCATGTCATCCCCGAAACGTTTTTATCGGGGATCCACGAACAATAAAATGGCGCAAAAATAATGGATNNTAAAAATCATGTAATAAAAAATGTTAGTAAAATCAAATACTTACATTTTTTCCTTAAAAAATCCCATTTTAAGGGTGAAGAAAGCGGCAATTTTAGTGTTTTTTCATAAAATAAACTAAAATATAACAATATATAAATTGATAACATATAATTGTATTTTCTATATGTTATACGTCGTGATTTTATGTGTGTTGTGTACGAAAATAGACAAAGAAATCGGAGAAGATAATGCCAAAATTTAAGTTTAAAGGATCTGCAAACGCAGAGGGCGCAAAAGAGCTTGCAAAGCAAATTATACATGAATATGCTCCTACACTAGATGATGTTGAGTATACTGCTTCTTTTATTAACCCTAGATCGTACGACCATGACGATGTAGAACTTCTGGATATTAAATTCACCGATGAGAATAATGATGGTACCTTAATTGAGGGATCACATAGCAAAGAACGGGACGGGAGTAATTGCCATCCAGTCACAGACGATCATCGTTCAGATGGTTTTCATACCATTGTATATCTTTCCATTTTGAGCAAATCCTCTATTCAAAAGTTAAAAGATTTAGTCGAAGAAGAAAAACCAATAGCTGCAGCTGCGCCCCAGCAGCCTGCTACACCGATAACAGGGACTCCTCCTCCAGCATCTCCGCCGCCACATATTGACCTTACTCTAGGAGAACCTGAACCCGTTTTAGAAGAAAAACCAAAGTTTAGATTTACAGAGGACGGGAAAAGTAAAAAAGCAGAAATCGCTCAGCGAATTGTAAGCAATTTGGACCCTTCAGGAAAAATAACTAATCCTTATACAGTTGCATTATCTCCACCAGATTTAGATTCCATAGTATATTTAGATATTACCTTTTCAAATCAAACAGAAGCGGATTTAGTAAAAACTTCCATAACAGGTATGAGAGGATTTACCATAGATCCTGTTAAACCAAACTCTATTATCGTCTCTCCAGAGGCAGTACAATCGAATTCTTCTTTTTTATTTTCTGAATTGGGAAATTTAGTTGAACAATTTGTACCCGCTGCGCCTGCTCCGTCACCCCCAGAAGTAGAGACACCGGCGGAAATTATGCCAAAATTTAGGTTTACACAAGCTGCAAAAGAAATGGGCGCAGAAGCTCTTGCAAAGAAAATTATACTCACGATAGCTAACGAGGCTGTTTCTTTTGTTCCGCTTAAGATTAATTTTACAAAACCTAACGCTGGTGATAACAGTAATGTAGAGTATTTGGATATTGACCCCGGGGAAGAGGCTTTTTTGGCTGTAAAAGATAAAAGTATTCCAGGGGTTATTATTACTGATTCTGTACTAAGTAGAAACGTTCGCATAACTCCTTCCGATTTCCGAGTACAACCTGGTTATCAAGATTTAATCGAAAAAGGACTTGTTCCTGTAGAAGTGTCACCGGCCGGNNCAGCAGAGCTTGCAGATCTAGCGGTAGCGGCGCCGCCATCACCGGCGCCATTACCGGCACATCCAGCTCCGGCTCCGGTCCCAGCTCATGCCCCAGCTCCGGAGGAAGCTCCAGCGTTAATGTTAAACGGCATTTGCGGTGGTGAAGCAGAAACTGAGGCTACTGCACAAGGAGGACCCGTAGCTCAAATAATATGGGCACCTAATTTCAACGGACCTGGCGGAAGTACAGGATTAAGCGGATTTATAGTTGTTCATCCAACCATGTCTGCAGTAGAGCTGGAAAAGCATTTAAAGCAAACCGCGAAAGATATTTTAACTGCGATGCTTAGGGCTCAGCCGGGAAATCTTTTTAGCGATGATGAGATTAAGAAGATTGTTAATGATCCGAAAGTAATCACCTCTGAAATTAGTACAGATAAAAAACATGTGCAGGTTACTATTCAACCTCTAAAAGCTCTGAAAGTAAAAAATCTAAATTTATCTGATCCACAGAAAGCTGCTCTTACTGATATTCGTGATAGATTAGTTAAAAATCCGGGAAAAACAACGATAGCTGCAGGTAATCCAATGACTGTTTCTAAACTTATGGAGATAAGCTTAAAGAAACAGATACCATTTAAAGATACACCATTTGTTGGAACGTTAGGGCAATTAACTCCGCAAGCTACCGATATGGAGAAAATGCTTGCGGAGCTGAACAAAGATTTTTATCCAAATCTCAGATCTAAAACTACAACACCGCGGCCGGTAACTCCGGTAGCTCCAGGATCACAAACGCCGCCGGTAACCCCGATAACTCGAAAGGCTAAAACTGTAGTAAAAAATAGTGAAGTTGTTAAATATAAGAATGATGCAGATCACGCCTCAGCCAATCTCGCAGGACTTCCTCCACCTGATCACGATAATATCCAGGTAAATGTTTTACGTAGTGATTTACAGCAGAATATTGAGAACGCCAATACTATATTAACCGCAGGATTAACCGCAGGGACACAATCAGCATTCGATCCAGGGCTAAAGATGCTATTGGTAGTGAATGCTGCTAAAAAAGCCTTAGAAGATAGTGTACGGGGTACCGCCTATGCCGATGCTTGTGGTTATTTTTTTGCTCAAGTTGGCTTAATAGTTGAAACGCGAAATAAATTTGTGGATTTTCTTGCTAACAGAGTCGCGAGCACATCAGCGGTTGCTGAAGAAGCTGTACGTGATTATGGTAATTATATTCTAGCAAAAGGAGCTTTTGTTAAATTTAAGAATGATTTGTTAGATACTTTAAATAAAGACAAAAGGAAGGTAAAGGCAGATGCAACAGCAGCGGGTAAAATAGATGACGTTATAGGAAAAATTAATGCTTATGTAGATATAGATCCGCAAGCAAAACTATCCAATGAAGAGAGGGCTTATTATGAATTAATATATGCACAACAACAATATAATGATCTCGGCCATACTCTTAAAGCTTGTAAGGATTTACAGATAGCCTTATCTAAGGTGGATTTAATATATGCAGAAGCGGAAGAAGGAACGCCTGAACAACGGCTTTTCAAAGACTGTTTAAAAGCAGCCATTGATGAGGGACATGGTGTCCTTCCCGATGCACAAAGACGGACGATGGAAAAGGAACGCGGATATATCCAAAGTCCTGCAGCCGGAGGGGATGCAAAAAAGCTTTCCTTAGATCAATGCAGGGAACTTGCAAAAGATTTTTCTGATTTACAAAAAATAATCTCAGAAGAAGCAAGTCCGGAAGTAAAAGCGGGGTATGCAAGCAAAGCAGCTAAATATTATATGATGGCTGTGTCTAAATATCTATCTTCTGCTGAGGGGATAGCAGTTGGATTGAATCAGGATGCAGTGGACAATTTACAGGACGGTTTTGAATGTTATGAGATTGCTAAGAACATATATAAAAAAGCTCATAAAGAAGGGGAAGTGTCCTATGCTGAGATGCTTCAAGATTATGCTAAAAATATGATAATGCTGGCACATTTTGAAGGACAAGATGAGGTAAAATTCGATTATCTTCGTGACGCGAAGAGATCTCTTGAAGAAGCGAGCAGAATTTTGCTCGCAGCAATGAAACCCAAGGATGCATTATTGGATAAGATTAAGGGATTAATAAAAGATATAGACAGATTAATAAAAGATATAGATAATCAGTTGCTCCTCATGGGAGCATCTAAAGAAGTACCTAAGTCTATAGAACATCCATTGTCTCCTGCTAAGATGGTAAAAAAGTCAGCAGAAGCAGAAGATGTATCGCATCGGGTAGCGGGAGCGGAAGATGAAGCGCGTCCTCATCCTAAGGAAAATGCCTGGTGAAACACATCCTCTTTCGTAATTTAGAGTTTCAATACAAGTTAGCACTAGCTGTTAATATAAATGAGAGAAAAAAATGACTTTTACAACAGTTGTAATTATCGTTTTAGCGCTTATAGTTGTTTGGTTTATTGCAACTAATAACAAACTCATTCGTTTTATTGAGGAAGTTAACAACAACAAAAAGCAAATTGATGTACAGCTTGACCGGCGCTTTAAAGTCTTTGAGTCATTGATTGAAGTTGTGAAAAAGTATATGGACTACGAGAAAACCACACTTAAAGAAGTTGTGGCGCTGCGTAATCAGGCAAAAAAAGCTGAAAGTGAAGGCCATGAAAAGGAGCGTATGGCAGCGGAAGACGCAATTTCCAAAATTGGCAGCAGCATTAATTTTTTGTTCGAACAGTATCCCGATTTAAAAGCCAATCAAAATGCATTGCAGCTTCAAGAAGAAATTGTTAACACCGAAAACCAACTGGCATTTGCAAAACAAGCCTATAACGATTCAATTGAAAAATACAATGCTTTACGTAAAGCATTGTTAACATCTATGGTTGTTAGCGCCTATTCAAGTAAACTTTACAAGGATTTTATCTACTGGGGAATCTCGGACGAAAAGCGGCAACAGCAGGAAGAATATAAGGTAAAAATGTAATAATTTATGGTTGATTTTCGCAAGCAGTTACGCATTAACCAACATAAAACTATAATTGTCATAGCGCTTTTTATTTTTATTTATGCCTTCATTGGTTTTTTATTGGATCTTTATTTCAATTCAACGCTGAATCAAATGGGATTAGGCAATGCGTTTTTAGCTTTAATTCACTTTCAGATAATTCCCAAAGCAACAATTATCATGGCGCTTGTTGCTGTCATTGCCGTTTTCATAACTTTCGCACTTCACGATCGCATTATTTTATTTGGCACGACATATCGTGAAATAAACTCGAAAACTGCCCGTAAACTCGAAGAAAAGCAGCTTTACAACGTTGTCTCAGAAATGCGAATTGCCGCCGGGTTGCGTTATATGCCGAAGGTTTACTTAATTGAAGCAGAATACATGAATGCATTTGCGAGTGGTTATAGCGAAAAATCTGCGCTTATTGCTATCACGAGCGGGTTGCTTTACAAACTCGAACGCGATGAGCTTCAAGCGGTGATCGCGCATGAGATGAGCCATATTCACCATAACGATATCAAACTTACATTGGTTGCATCAGTTTTAAGCAACATTATGTTGATGGCGATTGATATTTTATTTTACAACGCACTTTTCAGCGGCCGCCGCAGGCGTGATGAGGAGGGCGCAAATAAATTACTTTTCATTATTATTTTGCTGCGGTATTTGCTGCCAATAATAACTTTGATTTTGCTGCTTTATTTGAGTCGAACACGTGAATTTATGGCAGATGCGGGAGCTGTGGAGTTAACTCGTAATAACTCTCCTTTGGGGCGTGCGCTTTTAAAAATCAGCGGCGATCACGCACAAAATCGGGATTCTTATACTAGGAGTTATCGCCAAACTGCACACGAAGAAGTGCGGCAGGCTTCTTATATTTTTGATCCAACACAGGCTAATATCAGTTTTACACAATCATTTGCCACTTTGTTCTCTACGCATCCACCTTTAAAAGAGAGGTTGAAAGCGATTGGGTTTGGAGGTTGAATTAAACTTTAAAAAATCCATTTGGGATCAAATGGTTATATTATTATTTTTTTCTTCTTTTAAGGGGGGGCTAGAGCGCTAAAAACAAAAAGTGAGTTTTTACTCTTTTCTTTTTTAAAATTCTGCAAATTTGCATTTTAAATGCAAATTTGCGGAATTTCCAATTTGGTAGTATAATAATACTATAAATCAATATAATACATACTATTATGAACTACATCCAACGCTCTCTTGAACCAACCGTCCTAAGAGCAAACCGAGAATTTCCGGTGCTTGTGTTAACTGGGCCGAGGCAATCCGGTAAAACCACTTTGCTTAAACATTTATTTGGTGATACGTACCATTATGTTTCATTGGAAGCTCCTGATATTCGAAATATTGCAATCCAGGATCCGCGAGGTTTTCTTGAAGCATATACTCAACCAGTGATTTTTGATGAAGTGCAATATGTGCCGGAATTGTTTTCTTATATAAAAGAAAAAGTAGATG
>PLMI01000069.1 GCA_003142435.1 Coxiellaceae bacterium
TGCGATAAATTGTCACAATTGTTTGCAATTCCTAAAAAATATACAGAAGAAGGCGTGCGCCGTTACGGGTTTCATGGCCTTTCTTATTCGTATATTGTTTCGCAATTTGATCATTATTTACCGAAGGAAATAGTAAACGGCAAAGTAATTATTGCGCATTTAGGACAAGGCGCCAGCATGTGTGCAGTGTCCAATAAAAAAAGCGTTGCAACAACTTTGGGTTTTTCCGCTGTCGATGGTCTTCCTATGGGAACGCGTTGTGGCAATATTGATCCAGGCGTTTTGCTTTATTTCATGAAAGTGCATGGTATGGATTATGCAAAATTAGAGAAGCTTATTTACAGGGAATCTGGTCTTTTGGGAGTTTCCGGAATTAGTGCAGATATGCGCACATTATTGGCCTCAGAAAGTAAAGATGCACGGTTGGCGGTTGACTTATTCGTATATAAAATTGGGATGTGGCTTGGAACCTTGGCTGCCGAGTTGCAAGGATTAGATGCAATTATTTTCACAGGGGGAATTGGCGAAAATGCTGCACCGGTGCGAGAGAAAATCGTGGAAAAAGCAGCTTGGTTTGGCGCTAAAATTGATAAAGCGAAAAATGCAAACAATGAGCACGTTATTCATGCGCCAGATAGCAAAATTTTTCTTTACATAATTCCCACGAATGAAGAATTGACAATTGCAAAAGACACTTTATCTTTTTATCTAAAGTAATTACTGAGGTGATATGACATTAGGTTTCGGCAAATGAGAGTCTGGGAATGCTGCAATAAAGTTCAACAGTTGATGAGAGTTTGGTACATCAATATCGATAGCCCACAAATGTTTTTCGCACCATGTTACACAGCTATCCCCTGGATAAAGGCTAATTGCAGCACCACCGCGATAATTATATGGAAGTGGTCGGTTGCGATCTTCCTCAATATTTTTTAATAATAGTTCTGCTTTAAATCTTGGGACATTCCATGTGATGTGAATAAGCTGTTTAGCTAGTCTTTCAAAATCCATATATGATATATCTTCTGCTTTTACATATCCTTCCTTGCTATTGGTCGCGGATTGCAAGAAATGCCGCTCTTTGACAAAAGTAAAACTATTATCGTCTATGCCAAATATGATTAAATATACGTGATTAGTGGGATTATTAATAGCTTCAGTTGATGCAACACACCTTTGTATAAAAGAGGCTCTTATACGTACTATAGAAATATTCCACGTGTTTTTTGTGACAACTTGTACATTTTCATCAGCAAGAAACGGTCTTTCGATTTCTCCTTTTGGAATGAATGTTTGCAGGTTACGTTCTCTTCTTGCAGCATCAGGCGTTTTGAGGATTGATGGTCTGCCTCTGAACTGGCCGCACTGAGATAACAATACTTCCATAGTCGTTGGAGCAGGTGGTTTAATATCTTTTCCTAATGGAACTACATTCGATATACCTACAACATCGGTAAAATTGGCATTTTGAACGCTCAGAGAATATGCGTCTGTTGGCCGTTGCGAAGTTTGAATCCAATAGCTGTCGCTGAAAACCAAATTAAGCATTTTCTCGATTAACTTAAAAATTGTTTGAGTTTCTTCCTGGATTATGTCCTGATATGTATAATTTTTAAGTACTTCTAAAATAGGGTTAAGTTCCGGAATTTTCCCTTCTAAAGATGAAACTTTGCCAACTATCGTTTTAGCATTTTTATCTAGACAAAGCATATACCAATCAACATGAAGACCATTTTCATCTTGGATATCAAATAGCTTTATTAATCCCTTTTTTGGTTTTTCATATTTGAATTTCCGCAGATCAGAAGATTTACATCGATCGATCATTAATTTGTCAGTAAAACGTCTTTCAAAATAATGGTGATCTTCAATGTCATCAGAACTTAACACCATAATCTTGCAATCATCAGGTCTGATCCAGGCATGTTTTACTTTTATATTACCAAGTTTTAAAATCTGATCGATATTGTTGGTAGCAATGTTTAAAAATTCGAGACATTGAAAATTCTCATTAGACATTACCACATACTTACAATCATTTGTAAAACAAATTAAATTTTTCTCAAATGATAGTGCATTACCAAAGCCAAAAGCCATTGAAGCCAATGAACCAATCATCGTAGCGAGATTATGCAATGTAACATAATTGAACTTTCCCCAAGATAACTTATCAAATAAGTATAACCCGTACCCAATGAAATCTTTACTTTGTGTTATAGACAGCGCTAACAAGTTATCTTGAGAGCTGAACCTTAATGATATATTATCCAAGGTTATAGCAAATCTACTTATGGAAGTACTATTTAAAAGTTTGCCGGCAAAATCGTAAAATGTTATTTCAACACCTTGGACGTCAGGGTCATCATAAAGTCTTCCCAAAACGACGAATTCTTCACTACATGCAATTTTTTCTTGATGTATTCGACGACCTGAAGTTTCTTTTTGACCTTCCTGAGCTGGAAAACTAAATTGCTCAGGTATTAAACTAGAGAGGCTGCTTAATTTAAATAACTTTATTACATTATTTTCTAACAAAACGCAGCATATCTTATTATCGCAGCTTATATTTACATCTTTAAAATTGCAAAAAGGTAATTTTAGAATTACTATACCAGATTGAATTTCTATAGCATTTATGCCATCAGTATTTGTTACATATAAACTCTTATCTTCACTACCATAAGATGCAAGGAAAAATTTGGCTGAATCATCTGTTTTGATCTGAGCCGAACCAACATCAGCTACTTTACATATTAGGTTTCTTTCATTTATGGGGTAGGTATTAATTATAATATTTGAATTTTTACCTTGTTTAGTTGAGTCATGAACAAATCTATCCATTTTGTCGGTATTTAGTGTTAATGCCGATGCAAGAATCTGGCCGCTTGGATGGAAAGTTAAGGCCGTGGGTGATGCACAACAATATATAACATCAATAATTTGGTTATTTTTTCTATCAACATCCCAAATACGAATGGTTTTATCATTACTTGCCGATGCCAATAGGTAATTTTGCGGGTTAAATACTAAAGCGTTTATTGTACCATTGTGTCCTTCGAGTGTCGTAAAACTTTGTACATCTATGCCATCCGCTAAATTATTTAAGTGCCATACAACCAATTTATCAGGTGCTATTGACCATAATTCTTTTTTATAAGCTTCTGAATCCGAACATATGGCCAAGTATTTATTGTCATAACTGAATGCAACAAGTTTTTGACGAGTATATACATCCTGTGTGGTCATGTATTTAGTTGGCTTACGATTGTCATAAACTACGAGTTTGCCATCTTTGAATATAAAAGCTGCCAACTCGTTATTTTGTGAAATAACTATAAACAAAAGTTGTCCATAATAACCGTAATCGATAATACTTTTTTGGTCAAATCCTTTATTTGATAAAGAAATTAAAGTTGCAGTTCTTGTTCCTTCATTTATAAACCACCCGTATAAAATATCATTCAAGCATACCATGCCATAAAAAGTGCCAGGATAGCCTTGAAGCGATTGTCTTTCTATAACTTCATCAGTTGTCCCATTAAATTTTATTATTTCATCAGCTAGAACTTCAACTTCTTTTTTGAACTTACGAACTAGCCTTCGAACTGCAAACAGATTAAATCTATCAAGAACTATTGGCTGGTATACATCTTCTTTTACATTTCCCCGGCTTAATAAAAAACCAATTGTTGTTGAATAGTTTGACAAATTGATCTTGCTTAATATCCTAAAAGTTTCTGCTGACCATATACAGATACCTGCATCACCTATCATGGCTAATTTTTTACCACTGTTGTAATAAAAAATAGAATCTATGTAATCAAATAAATGCGCATCTATTAAACTATCAAAAGACATTACGAATCTTGGTAGTTCATTCAAAGCTACACCATCCATCATGGCACCAGTAAAATCAGCATTATTTAGTAATGCTCCCTGCAAAATCACGTAACTTAAATCACAGCCCCTAAAGATAGTTCCATCACATACTGCGTATGACAAATCAGCTCCCCAGCGTTTTTCGGTTCCATCTTTTAAAATCTCAATTCCGCCTAATCTTGCGCCAGTAAAATCCATATCTGAAAATACGAATTTGGCTAGATTTAAAATAGTAATGGCATTAGCGCCAGCCTTCCATAACCTTGGATAATAACTGGTAAGTTCAATGATATTAAATAGCGCCGCACGAAATTCAGGGTTTTGTTTAGCTATATCTGCAAGTTGGTCAACTATTTCTGGTTTCAATTGACCAGCATTTAGATCCTGATCACAAATGGCCCAAACTTCGACTAAAGAACCTTCAAAAATTTTTTTTGCTGCGTAATACTCATGAATAGATTCATGTATGAATTTTCCATTACATATTGGACAACCCTGTCGAATGATCAACAAATCAGGATTATATTCTTCATCCATGAATGTAGCTTGCCATGGAATGCTAGATGGACAGCATAAAATATCAGTTATAGTTTTGCCCAGATCACGAAGTCCGGCACAACTAATTTCTATATAACTCTTTTTTCCCAGCTCTTCACAAGTTGATTGCAGCTTCTCTTTTGCCTCTTTTGCTAAATTGTGGCATAGTTCGTTATTTGCTAAATCTGCGACATAGCTGCTAATTTCATTCTCTTTTCCTTTTTTTTGTTGTTCGGGAATGCCCTTAAAATACCAGTGTTTATTTCCTACGCCATCTGTTACATAGATTAAATAGGAGCGATCTTTAGTAGCTTTAAACTGATCTAATTCACTGATAGTTGTCTTAATATGATAATGTTCATACCGAATACAATTAATATTTCGATAGAACATTTCTTTCGCTAAACGTTCAGTATAATCTTGCAACATTGCCATTATGGCTGCGAAAGCCCCTTGCTCTTTACCAAGGGTAACGAGGTTTAAGCCGTAGTTGGCATCTTGATTACGGCGACATTCGTCATATCGATCGAGTATTGCAAACACTTGATCTGAATAGTTACTGAGAATTTTTTTTGTTTGCCGTTCAAATCTAAGCCGTAAAAAAGTCTCATATAATTTATTACGGGTCAATATTACTCGTTTTGCTTTAGAAACATCTTCTCCACACTTTGCAGCTACTTGTTTTGTTATATAGGGAAGTGTTCCCGCCAAGATTCGTAAAATAAATGGATTAGGTGTCAATTGATGTAATTGAGGCAGAAAATTCAATTGCTTTTGAAATTCTTCCGCTGTTACTTCAAGATAATGTTTATCAGCAGCTTGCTTTATATATGAATCTATCTGTGTAGGGTTAAACGGAGTAATCTGTATCGTTAGCACATTGAGATTAGCAGCGGTATGAGGCTTGAAGTAGTTCTGGACATCCTCTAAAAAAGCTTCTTTGCGGCAAGTGATTATTAGCTTTATAGGATTTGGAGAATTGTCAAATCCATTATCATCAAAGATATTGACTTTTTCTTTTAACTCATCATAACCATCGCAGACTAAAAATATTGGATGTTTTGACCGTCGCAATTGCTCTTGTGCATCTTTACTGATGTTTAAACCATCCAAGATACTACTTAGTAAATTATGGCTAACGTCAGGTATTGGCACACGCGGCAATGTAGCATGAAGGACAATCGGTAAAGTCCCTTTCTCTATTTCTTCTTTATATTCTTCCCAAAAATGAATAACAAAACTTTTACTAAATAGAGTTTTCCCACTGCCTGCTTCTGCTATTATTGAGGAAACTACACATCCTGAATCATTCTTGATAACACGTTCATAGACGAGTTTAGATAAATCCGTCGGTGTATCATTTGGATTGATTATTCCATTAAGAGGGATATATTTGGTTAATTCCTCATATTCTTCCGCATTTTCTTTAAATCTTGCAATCGTTCTTTCAGCAATATCGGAAATTATTTTCGAAAGCATTTTTCTGATCCTTCTTCATGAGAGGGCGTTCAGAAGATTTGAACGCTCGAGGTAATTAGTTAATTGATTATATTTTTTTAAAAAACCACCGTCGCCAACTTAGGGTTTAATAGCTGTCAATGCTGGGACAACTTCATTATCATATTCATCTATAACTTGTTCGATCGTTGGACGTGTTTTAGGATCATGTCGCCAACACTTTCCAATCAAATCTGCAAGTGGTGTCGGGCAGTCTACAGGAATATTTGGTCGTATCCTACTTTGTATATACCCAATTAATTGAGGAAGGTTAAGTCCTTCATATGGTAATTTTCGTCCCGCAATTTCCAAAAGCAAAATAGCTAAACTATAAATATCAATACTTGTGTCGTAGTTTTTTTCACCAAGTAATACCTCAGGTGCCATCCATAATATTGAGCCAATCTGAGTAGTTTTTTCATCAGCAGTAACTTCTCTAGCGATGCCATAGTCACTGACTACAGCGTGCCAGCCATCTTTCAACAATACATTGGGACTTTTTAAATCGCGATGCATAATTTTATTTTCATGTAGACATGCAATGCCAGACATAACATCTCTAGCAACAGTACACCGATTAGGCTTCGATTGATCGGGATATGTCCAGGGAAACTCCTTTAAAGGTTCATCATATAATAAGGAATATAAAGAGCCGTGCGCCATGAAATCCATTACTATTAAAAGCTTACTATTTTCACAGCATAACCCCCATAAAACAATTAAATTGGGATGTCTTAGCTTATGCATTAGTTCAGCTTCATCACGGAAGGCTGCAACAGCTTTTTTATCTTTTAGACACTCATCTTTCATCTTCTTTACCGCAAATAGACCTGCATTTGCCCATGTTGCCTTAAATACTACACCCATACCTCCTTCACCTAACTTGTCATTTTTCTCATCGAAATGTAAATCTTGTTCCCGAATTATAGGTAATGAGGTTTTATACACTATTGGAGAAAATGGTCCTGTTAAATTTAAAAGTTCCTGTTTGGGGTTTGGATTCTTGAAATAAGGTTTTATGACGCTTAACATTTCATTCATGAAAGTTACAGAGTTATAAGATTTTCCCTTAAATATAGCGATAGAGGCTTGAACTGACGTTGAACTGGCGCCATGGTTGGTTTGTTCTTCCACATATCTAAGACGAGCATCATATTTTGAAGTAATCGCATCTTGTAATTTTGTAAGACCTTCTGATGAAATTTGCCAACTTTGATAATAATATTTGTTATTTAATGCTTGAAGCTCAGTGGGGGAGCAATATTCATGAATAACCATGCCTTTATCTGTTGAAGTATTGGGAGCTCTGACAAATTTGAGACGCATCATTATTAGCATCCCTGTGGAACTTAAAGATTCCATTATGATAAATGCATCTTTTTCATTTTTATTGATTAGATAAGATACCACTGCTCGTGTTTCAGAAATGTTAATATTTTTATTAATTACGCTAGTCAAAGATCTTGATAATGCCATATAACCTCCGTTTTTAAATTACTAATATTGCTAAATATGCCCATCTCATTTTAGTTTTTCATTTCGCCGCGGAAATTCCAAACTGTTCGGGTCTAGTGGTATTATACTTTACCTAAATGTCAACGTATAATACCATTTCCCATTTAACGTTACTCTGCGTTGTGCTCTCGATATATTTGCTCTCATACGTAAAAATATATTCAGTTGCTCGCCTTCGTGTGTCTTGTCTAAAATTAAATGGGAAATGGTATAATTACATTATTACTAGTGGTGACTATGTGTTTGTAAGTGTTTTTAGAGTTTAAAAGACAATCATGTAGAAATCAATTAAACAGGATATAATAAAAACAATAACAGGTTTAATATTATTTATCCGCTTACGCAGAAAATTATGCGTGTATACATGCGGATGAACATGGGTAAAGTTTGACAAAACGAAGCGAACCATAATGCTCGAATTTCGTGAGAGTGGCGATTTTATACCAATAAGTGTATAGAGCTTCGTTTATTAAATAAGGAAATAAATTATGGTCAAGAAAGACATCTCCATCGTCCTTGCAGGCGAAGCGGGGCAAGGAATCAAAACCATTGAGTACCTTTTAATTCATGTATTAAAACAAGCGGGATATTACGTATTTTCATGCAGTGAATTCATGTCTCGCATTCGCGGCGGATGCAATTCAACGTCCATAAGGGTCGCTAATTTTCCCATTCATGAGTATGTTGATCGAATCGATATTTTAATTCCCTTTTCTGATGATGCAGTATCTCATCTTAAGCCAAGAATTACGGAAAAGACGCTAATCATTAGCAAAGGAGAAATAGATCTTGAAAAACTAGCAAGCGAAATTGGCGGAAAAATATACGTTAATTCTATTGCAGTAGGATATTTGTTGGGGATTTTGGGCATAGAAAAAAATCTTTATAAAGATTTTTNNGATAAGGAAGTAAGTGAAAAAAATATTACCGCCGCTGATAAAGGTTATGAATTAGCAGAAAAGGCAGCAAAAAAGCAGCAAATTAATGTATCAGCTGAGAGCACAAGTAAAGTTAAAGATCTTTTGCTTCTTGATGGCAGTCAAGCAGTTGCTCTTGGAGCAATTGCCGGCGGTTGCAATTTTATTTCTTCTTATCCTATGTCACCTGGTA
>PLMI01000169.1:0-1582 GCA_003142435.1 Coxiellaceae bacterium
TATCTAATTTTAACTTTATGTCATGCTCTGCATACTGTAACCGTTTCTCAGAGAAAATGCCGTCGAGGAGGCATGTTATGAGCTCTATGGATAAAGAATTGTTGGGATTTGCAGTGATTATTCTTGGATTCTCTTCTTTGGCGCGCAAATTATTGGATATGTCATTAATTCTATCAGCTGCGTTGCGCAGCATTATGCGTGTATCTTCCGATAAATTAGCTGTATGTTTTACTATTGTCTGTAAAGCCGCTAAAGGTGAGCGTATGTCGTGAGCTACTTGTGCTGAAATAGTTGCCAGTTGTTTTTCAACTTCAGATTTTTTGCGTAAAATAGCAAATGATTTATTGATAAAATTTTCTAATTTGTCAATTTCCAAGATGTCAAATTCTATTTCCTTGGGCAAATGGGAAAGTTGTTTTTCTTCCATAAAAGCATTTACTAATTTTTCAATTCTTTTAATTGGAACGTACATTCTTTTTGCTAAAAGATTACTGGAAAGAGCAGACAGAACTGAAAAAATCACAAGAATGGTACAGAAAATTTGGCTGTTTATATTCCAAAACAAATTTTTATCTGGGTACAATATGTAACTTGTTCCGGTGAATATAATTAAAAGTAGAATGCTAAAGAAAAAAACGAAAAGTGCGCATTTTGCTTTAAGGCTGTTGTATTCGGAAATCCAGCTCCCTATATTTTCTTGATATGCCTTATTGTCACGAAAGCGGGAGAGACCATAAATAATGAACAACAACGTTATTATCCATGAGGTTTCCAGCATGCTGCTAATGCCGTATTTTTGTGAAAATAAGCCATAATTAATGACGAAGTCAGAGGAAATGCCTATGCCAAATCCAAGTGAAGTATAAAGTAATCCTTTGTTTTTGGAAATTGCCAAACAAAAAATTGTTATTGCAAATCCTCCATAACACAAAAAAGATTCAAGAATGCTGAACAGCCTGTCGAAGAAAGGATCTGACGTTTTTTGCGTTAAAAAAGATAATGCCAGGAATATCATTGCAAATATTAAAAAGATTGGAATGTAAATTTCTATATTTTTTATTTGCTTTTTAAACTCACGAAATACCTGAATTCCGGCTAGAAGTATAAAGAGCAAATAGCCGGAAAAAGCCAGATTGTCAATGAAAACAAAGATGAATGGTGTATTTGCATGTTGCAAATGCAAAACGTTATAAGCAGTATTATAAATAAAGTCATCAATGGCTAATAATAAAAATGCCAAAGAAAAAAAAGCAAAAAATAATTTGCCTTTTTTATCTGAAGTTTTCCGCCATAGCTTAAATGAATAGATTGAGGCCGTTATATTTAGTCCTGTCAAAACAATTAGGGGCAAAAGACCAGATAAATTACCTGTGAAATGGTTTGCACGCAGAAAGCTATATGCAATTGAATAAAACAACCAGGTGGCAATTATTATAACAACAGGAGATATGAAGTTTTTATGTCTTGTATCCATAATATATTCTCCAGAATATATATACCCTTCGCATTTTGGTTTTACGCGTTGTTGGCTTCATCGCTCGCGACAGTCATGTATTTCAATATACACTCCTGTCGCTCTCTC